>JBAYGL010000274.1:0-7169 GCA_041666725.1 Limisphaerales bacterium | reverse complement strand
CCGGTCAGATGGAACCAGCCCATGTTGAAAATGGCCCAGGCCTCCCCCTGCTCCGCCGCACGCCGCGTGCGGGCGATGACCGACTGCTGCTTCGCCTCATGCCGGATGGAGTCCGCTTCGTAAGGCGGCGCATAGTGATCCGCAAGCGTGTCCGCCACGAACCAGAGCGACGCCAGCGAGATCACCGCGAGTGCCGCCGTCCCCGCCCAGCTCAACGATCCCGTGTGGCCCCGCCAAAAGGCAAAGGGCTGCGGACGCTCGCGGAAGGAATAGGACGCACGGCCAGAATGGGTCGCAACGTCCGACGGGTCGTATGCCGGGGCCGTTGTGCCACGCTGGAAACCTGGTTCGATCTTCGCTTCCCCGACCAATGCCTCGTAGGCGACGTTGATGGATTTCAAACGCTCCTCGGCCTGCTTCTGCTCGACAGGGTCATGCGCGAAGCGGTCGGGATGCCACCGCTTCACCAGCGCAAGATAGGCACGCTTGATCTCCTCCGGGGAGGCTCCGGGCTTGAGTCCGATGGTTTCGAAGTGATTGGAATTGTCCATCTGCAATGCCTTCAAGGATCACGACGACGATTCCACGGTCAAAACGCGCTTCATCGAAGCATCGTGCCAGCGGCTCATGAAGGCGACCGAGCAAATCGCCCCGACCATGGCGAGGAACATGTCCCACTGCGTGTCCCAGGGGTCGCCCTGCGTGCCAAGGAAATCGGTGGCGGCCGCACCCGTCAGCAGGGCGGTCCACCACTCGATGAACTCATAGCACGCGCTGAACGCAAGGCAGACGCACACGACGAGGAAGTTCAGCCAGCCGCCGCGCTGCAACGGGGTTTTCCGCAGCAAGATCTCCCGCATGAAAACCGCCGGGACGAAGCCCTGCGCGAAGTGTCCGAGGCGGTCATAATGATTGCGAGCCAGGCCGAACGCATCGCGCACCCAGTCGCCGAGCGGAACTTTCGCGTAAGTGTAATGCCCGCCCAGGGCGACGATGAGCGAATGAAAGGCCAGCAGTCCCAGGCACAGCGACGACAGCGGGAAGCGACGGTGCGTGCAGGCCAGCACAACGAGCCCGGCCCAGACGGGGAAATTCTCCAACGCCCATGTCATGCGGTCCGCCTTCGGTGAACAGCCCAGGACGATCTGGGCCGACACCACCAACGCGATGAGCCACGGGAGGGGCATGACCGCAGCCTACGCGATTGCCTTCACCACACCAGCAATCAGTGCCACGCCCTCCGCCGCGTCCTCGCGCCGCAAGTTCAACGCAGGCAGGAATCGCACGACCTGCGTGCCGCTCGGCACGGTCAGCACGCCCGCGTCGTGCATGCGGTTGACGAAGTTGAGCGAGGCGACCTTGCCGGTGTTCGCGAACGCCGGGATGTTCTCCGCCAGTTCAATGCCCAGCATGAAGCCCAGACCGCGCACGCTCTTGATGACCTGCGGGAACTGCGCGGCGAGCTTCTCCAGCTCCGCCTTCATCCAGGCGCCCGTCTCACGCGCGTTGTCCGCCAGCCGGTCGCGCTCGATGACCTCGAATATCTTGTTCGCCACCGCGCAGCCCAGCGGCGTGCCGCCATAGGTCGTCGCGTGCGTGCCGGGCCCGAGCACGTCGCACAGCTTCACGCCGTGATGCTCCTCGCGCACCCAGAACGCACCGATGGGAAAACCGCCGCCGAGCGACTTCGCCATGGAAACGCCATCGGGCAGGAACTTGTCCGATCCGGACACACCTTCCAGCAGCCGTTGAAAACTCTGGAAGCGTCCCGTGCGGAAATGGCCGTCTTGCACACCGTCCATGAGCAGCAGCATCCGCCGCTCGTCGCAGAGCTGGCGCAGGCCGAGCAAATACCCCGTGCTCGCCGGCGCGATGCCGCCCTCGCCCTGGACGCCTTCGATGAGGATCGCCACGGTCGCGGGCGTGATGGCGTCGCGCATGGCCTGCAGGTCGTTGTAGGGAACGTGCTTGAAACCCGCCACCGCCGGCTCAAAGCCCTTCTTCACCTTCTCCTGTCCCGTCGCCGCGATGCCCGCGAGCGTGCGTCCGTGAAACGAGTTGAGCGCGGTGATGATTTCAAAGCGTCCCTCGTCGTGGCCGAACTTGCGCGCGAGCTTGTAAAGACCTTCGTTCGCCTCCGCGCCGGAGTTGCTGAAGAAGACCTTGCCCGGCGCGAGGTGCCGGACGATCTGCTGCGCCAGCCGGCCCTGCGGCTCGTGGTAGTAGAGGTTCGAGATGTGAACCATCCGGCGCGACTGCTCGACGAGCGCCTCGGTGATCTCCGCGTTCGCGTGGCCCAGCGAGCAGACCGCGATGCCGCCGCCGAGGTCGAGGTAGCGCTTGCCGTTCACGTCCCAAAGGTGGCTGCCCTGCCCGCGCGCGAGCACCAGCTCGAAGCGTCCGTAGCTGGGCACGACGTATTTCTGGAACAGGCCGAGGACGGCTTGCTGCTCGTTGTGAACGATGGCGGGCGGTGTCGGAACGATTTCTTTCATTCGCGCGGTGATTTAGCCGCGAAAGGGCGCAAAGGTCACAGAGAAAATTTCACCCGGGTGATTTTTCACCAGTTGTGCATCACGCCACGACTTCTGTTCCAACTCCCTCGTCCGTGAAGATCTCCAGCAGCACGGAATGCTGCTGCCGGCCGTCCACGAACTGCACCTTCTCTACGCCGGACAGGATGGCCGCGACGGCGCTGTCCACTTTGGGAATCATCCCCTTGTCCACCACGCCGGTGGCCTTCAAGGCCGGCACGTCGCTGATGCGCAGATTGGAGATGAGCGTCGCCGGGTCTTTGGGATCACGCATGAGGCCGGGCACGTCGGACATGAAGACAAGGCGGCGGGCCTTGAGCGCGATCGCGGCCTGCGCGGCGGCCACATCGGCGTTGCAGTTGTAAATCTTCCCGTCCTCGCCGCGTGCCGTCGGGCTGATGACCGGCGTGATGCCCTGTGCAATGCACTCCAGCAACGGCGCGGTGTTCACTGCCACCACCTCGCCCACGTAGCCGATGTCCAGCTTCTGACCGGGGTTGGCCTTGTCATCAAGCCACAGCTTGCGGCAGGTGAAGATGTCCGTGCCCGCAAAGCTCTGCGCCCTGCCGCCGAGCGACTCGATGGTGCGGACAATCTCCGGGTTGATCTCGCGCGAGAGCACCTGGTCCACGACGCCGACGGCCGCCTCGTCGGTCACGCGCATCCCCTGGATGAAGTTCGCCTTCAATCCGGCGGCATCCATCGCACGCGTGATGGCCTTGCCGCCACCGTGAACGACCACGGGATTGATCTCCACCGCTTCGAGGAACACGACATCGCGCGCCACGCCGTTGCGCACGGCGGGATCAGGCGAGTCCATGAAGCTGCCGCCGTATTTCACGACGAACGTAGCGTGGCTGAACTTCTGGATGTAGGGCAACGCCTCCAGCAGCGTGGCGGCTTTGGTGATGGGGTCGTGCATGGTGGCAAATGTTCAGTAAACTGGCTTTTGTTCGTCCCAAGGGACAAGAAAGTCTTTGGGAATTTCCCACTGTGGCTCGGCCGAATTCCACCACTTTTGCCAAGCTTCGCGATTGTAACCGAATGACTTGCCGGTGACCTTCTTCAATTCGGTGACAATGGCCCCACTGTTCAGGGATTTTATTTCAGGAGAAATACGGTCAATGGCAAACCGCACTGCATTCTTGTCTCCCAAAGCAATCAAAGCCCGGAAGGCATTCGGCAAGGCGTGGAATTGCTCTGACTTCAAACATTGTATGAGGACGGGAATTGCCTCCTTCGACCCGATGCGCGCCACAGCGTCGCAGGCGTGCGCATGATGCCAATAGTCCAAAGGCTGCCTTCTCAACAGGTCTAGCAAGCACGGCAAAGCATTAGTGTGCTTGGATTTCCCAAGAGCGATAATGGCAAGTTGGGTTTCAGTCTGATTAGGGTCGGCTGTAACGGTTTGAACCAAGATGCTATCCGAATCAATTTGGTCGGGATATGCTCCCTGCTGAAGCAACCCAACCGCGCCGACCAATTTGGCCGTGCGATTTGTTCGAGAATACAGGTTTGTGAGAATCGAGCGTGACTGCTGTGTTCGGATGCTGCCGAGCACTTCCGCAATCCAAAACGAATTTCGACCGTTCAGGTCAGCAAAATCAGAAGACTCACTCTGAAGGCTTGGGAGGATGTCATTTCCATGGCCTATTGCTCTTTCTTTCGCTCGCCCGCCAAGTTTTAGGTCATGGACGAGGATGCGCGCGGTCTCCTCTTTCGTGCGGCCAGGGCTAACGAATGCACTCCAAAAGCGCCAAGCCCCGACTGAGACAATTAAACCACTGAGCAATGCGAAGAGAGCGAACCATTTGCTTCTATTCTTCATTGGCACGTAGCGTCAGCCCCCCAGCGTCGTCGGGTCGGTCACGTCGCCTTTGTTGTAGTCCACGTAGGCCTCGGTCAGGTCGCAGGCATACATGAGGGCGCTGGCTTTGCCGAGGTTAAGGCGGATGTGGAGATCGAACTCCTTCGGTGCGGCGGCGGCACAGAGTTCCTTGAACGTGGCCTTCGTCGGCTGGCCGCGCTTGAGGCTCCAGAGAATCTTCCGGCTGCCTGGCGCGCTGTAGCCGATGTCCACGCGATCCTCGACCACGGTCGCGGCGCTGTAGCCGAGCGCGTCAATGATGCGGCCCCAGTTCGGGTCGCCGCCGTGCCAGCTCGTCTTTACCAACGCGCTGTTCGCCACGGCGCGCGCGGCGGCATCGGCGTCCTGAATCGTCTTCGCGCCCTCCACGCGCACAGTTACGACGCGATGCACGCCCTCGCCATCGCGCACGATCATCTTGGCGAGTTCGAGCGTCACGTGGTTGAGCGCTGCTTGGAAGGTCTTCAAATCCGGTAGGAGACGACGTGAGGAGTCTCTAACTGAACTCGGTTTTGAAGTGAGACTCCTCACGTCGTCTCCTACGAGCTGAGGATTCCCGGCCAGGCCGTTTGCCAGCACCAGCACGGTGTCATTCGTGCTCATGTCGCCGTCCACTGTGATGCGGTTGAAGCTGTTCGCGACGGCCTCTTGCAGGCACGAGTGCAGCACCTTCGCTTCGATGGCCGCATCCGTCGTGATAAAGCACAGCATCGTCGCGTGCAACCCCTGCGGCAGCGCGGCGGGACGCGCCCCGGTGGCGCTCATGCCGGGCTGGATCATGCCCGCACCCTTGCACATGCCGCCGATGCGCACGGTCTTGCCGCCCAGCTTGAATTCGATCGCGATCTGCTTGGGCCGCGTGTCGCTGGTCATGATGGCTTCGACCGCCTCGTCGGCGTGCGCCACGTCATTCCCGAGCAATTGCGCGGCGGAGAGAATGCCTTCGCGCACGTTCGCCATCGGCAGGTTCACCCCGATGCGCCCGGTGCTGCCCACGAGGATTTGCCCGTCCGGAATGTGCAGCTGTCCTGACACGAGCGCGGTCATCGCCAGCGCATCCTTCATGCCCTGCTTGCCGGTGCAGGCGTTGGCGTTGCCGGAGTTCACCACAACGGCCTGTGCCCTGCCCTTCTTCACGCGTTGCGCACAGACTTTCACAGGCGCGGCACAAATCTGGTTCGTCGTGAACATCCCCGCCACGTTCGCCGGCACTTCGGAGACGATCAGCGCGAGGTCGCGCTTCTGGCCCTTGTTCGACCCCTTGCCGGTGCCGAGGCGCTTGATGTCGCAAAAAACTCCGCTGGTGAGGAACCCCTGCGGCGCGACAACCGCGCCGGGAACGACTTTGAATTTGAACTTGCTCATGTTTGGCGGGCGAACGGAAACAACTCGCCGGGCGGGTGTCAATAACGAGGTCGCCATTGTTTGGTGTCCACGCTTCAGCGTGTCGGGTGCCCGAAACACCCTGAAGGGTGGACACCGAACAGCGGTGCCGCGCTCCTCAGTCGCCATCGTCTAAATGACTTCACGTCGCGATGCCGAGCCGGTCGCCCATGCGGGCATAAAGCTCACGGTGCTCGCGTGTCTGCCGGACGAGGTCGTCATCCAGTTTCACCCGGCCCGGTTCGAAGAGCGTGATCGTCGAGGAACCGCCGAACTTGAAGTAGCCCTTCTCCGCGCCCTTCGCCACGCGCGTGTTCGGCGTGAAGGTGTATTCGAAGCTGCCCACGCACGTCGCGCCGACCTCCAGCATCAGGACCGTCCCGAACTCGGGCGACTCGATGCGCGTGATGGCCCGCTTGTTATCCGTGAAGATGCGGATGTTCCGCCGCAGCGCGATGGGACTGACCGAGTAAAGCCAGCCGTTGAGCACGCGAGGCTCCGTCGCGAGGCCGCCGACGGGAAAGTGGTAGCGATGATAATCCACCGGGCAGAGCCGCGAGAGAACCATCGCGCCACGGTGGAATTGTCCGGCCAGATCGTGATCGCGCAGCAGTTCATCAAGGCTGAAGACCTCGCCCTTCACGAAGATGCCCTCCGCCTGCGACACGTCGGGAAAGCCAAGATGCCGTCCGTCCGCCGGAAACACCGCCGTTTTCGCGTCGCCGACAACAGGCCGGGCCTCGATCTTGAGCTTGCGATAAAAGAACTCGTTGAACGTGCGGAACGACTCCGGCGCATCGGCGAACTCAGCCGGGTCCACTTGGAAATTCTGGATGAACGGCGCGATCTTCGCGCGGCTCGCGGGACGGTCCATGCGCCAGCCATACCAGCGCGAGAAGAAGCCGCGCTTCGCAACCGCGTGGAGCGAGAGAAGGCCGAAGGGATTCGTGTAGGTCCAGCGCACGAAACCCTCGCCGTAAACGGCCTCCGTCTCCACGCGCTGCGTGTAGCGGTTGAAGTAGTGGATGGATTCAGGATGCATGGGCTCTGCGGCTGGAACTGTCGGGAAGTGTCCCGCACAAGTCGAGTTGGTTTTGCATCGGGCCTGGGTTCGAATTGAAGTGGAATCCGCACGCGCTTCCACCGTGAACACCCGGCACAGGCCTCGCCGGACGCTTGACCCCGATGAACTCCTGCGTTATGTCTTGGTCACCAACTCCTTATAAAGCTCGAAAGGGAAGCACCTATGACCAAGCGCGATCTTGTTCTCCAAATCAGCGAAGAAACCGGACTGGTCCAGCAACAGGTTCTGGACGTGGTGCAGAAAACACTGGACCACATCACCGGGGCGCTGGCCAAGGGTGAAACCGTCGAGTTGCGCAACT
>JBAYGL010000273.1:0-7174 GCA_041666725.1 Limisphaerales bacterium | reverse complement strand
CTGGCCGCAGCCCCCTGCCGCCGATGATGGCTTCCAGCATGAAGAGCTGCTCGGCTCCCGTGGACTTCACGGTGACCCACTGCTCCTGATGGCCCATGAGCGGGAAGCGCAGGCCGGGCGGGTAGTCTGCGCCCGGCGGTTCCTCGACCTTGGTGTGGCCGCCGCCGCCGGGGGCGATGAATTTGGTCTGCGCCACAAGCTTGCCGTCCAGGTGCAATCGCGCGCTCTGGAGTGAACGCAGCAGCAGCCGGTGCTCGCCCGCCGGGAGCTTCACCAGCGCCGCCGCTCGCAGCAGGAACGGATTCGAGCGGTCCACCCGCACGCCGTGCTCGTTGTATTTCTGCGGCACGCCGACGAAGCCGAACGCGGGCTCGGTGTAGCGCTCGGCGGCGGCCACAGGCGGGGCGAAATTCCAGTTCGGCGCGGTGGCGATGCCCTCGAACAGCTCCACCTGCACCTCGCCCTTTGTCAGTTTGGCGAGGTCGAGCTTCACGGGCGGCGGCACGAATTTGAAACGCTGGGCGATGTCCTTCGCGCCCAGCGCGCGGCGGTGAACAGCCACTTCATTGATGAGGCCGTTGAACGAGCTGGCGGCCTGCGCGCCCATCGAGGAGCCGATCCACAGTTCGTCGTCGTCCACGACCGGCGCGGCGTCGGACTTGCCGCCCATGTCCCACTTGCCCTTCACCTCGACGCCATCGAGGTAGCCCTTGAGCGAGTCGCCCTTGCCGAAGGTGTAGGTCACCGCGATGTGGTGCCAGCCGGAGCCGGGCAGGAAGCCGTCGTTGGCGGACCAGCGATGCCAGCGCTTCTCGGAGTCTTCCCTGGACAGCTTCGCGTCGGGCGCGGCCGCCTCGCGGAAGAGGAAGCTGACGCACGCGCTGCCGTCGTCGCCGCGCAGGCGCAGCGCATAATTCTGGTTGTCGCCCGCGAAGCCCCGGTTGCCCGTGCGGCCCTTGCCGACGACGTAAATCTGCTGGCCGTTCCTGACGCTGTTCAGGAACACCCAGGCTTCAAGGGTGATCGCATCGCCCTTCGTGAAATCCAGCGGGCTGTTTGCGCCGGGATCCTTCACGCGGATGAACTCGCCCCTGCCGCTGAAGCCCGCCGCCGCGCTGTCCGGCTCGAACTCCGGGAACTGCTCGCTCGGCTGCGCGTGCTGGCCGACGGCCACCTTGCCTTCGACGATGCCGTTGAGCGCGGCGGCGCTGCCGGGGGCGGAGTTCAGGGCGGTGGTCCCGCTGTCATTGAGCCGCCAGTAGGCGGCCGGCCTGCCCGCGAGCACGAGATCCGCGTAGCGGGAAGGCTTGGGGGCGGCAGCGGCATGCATCGCAAGGAAAGCGGCAAGCATCTGGGCGGAAAAGTGGCGTAAAATGTTCATGTTGCCAGATCAGGTCATTGATTGACGTCGGTGGCGCAGTTGTGAATCAAGCCATGTGAAAAATATGTCAAGCAGCATCAGGACGGAAAGCCAGTTGCCTCCGGCCGCCCGCCCCGTAAGCTCGGGCCATGAAACCGGTGGACATGCAACCGATTGGCGCGGAACTCGCCATCAAGTGGGATGACGGCTCGGAGAGCTTCGTGTCGCTGGAGGCGCTGCGGTGCGCCTGTCCCTGCGCGGGTTGCAAGGGCGAGGTGGACATCATGGGCAATCTTTACAAGAACCCCGCCAAGCCCTACGCAGCCAATGCATTCCAGCTCACGGGTCTGACGATGGTGGGCGGCTACGGCGTGCAGCCGGTCTGGGCTGACGGTCACGGCTCGGGCATTTATTCCTTCGACAGTCTCAAGAAGCTGTCCAGCGTGCCGTTGAGCTGATCACTGGACGGCTGGTGTTGCCTCGCACCGGATGCGGATGCTGGCGGGAACGTCCGCCGAGGCTCCAGTCAACCTGACAGAAAGCCATGCTTCGGATTCCCTCCGGAGCCGAATCTTCCCGGCAATCGGGCTCATTTCCAAAAGAGGCCCGGAAGCAGTCAAATTCCTCCTTCCCTTTTCGTCTGCAGGTTCCTACCGTCCCACGCTTTGTTCGTTAGTTGAACCCGTTGACCCAACCCGACTGAACCTATGGCCGCTGATAATTCCGTTGTCGCGAAACTCGAAGCTCCGCCGCTGAAGCCCCTCGCGCTCAAGTCCCGCCTCGCGCCTACTCCGTCCGCCGCGCCGAAATATTCCGTCACCGTCAAGAACGCCGCCGGCCAGTCCGTGGCCGTGGCCGACCCGCGCGCCACCCGGGCGCTCGTCGCGCTCATGGACGTGCATGCCGTCGTCGGCGGTGCGGCCTGCCACTGGGGCGGCCCGGCGGCCTTCGCGGAAATCATGGCGGCGGTCCACGCGCAGATGTTCGCGACGCAGGGCCGCCCGTGGCACGAAGCCTTCAACTTTGTCAACGACGCCGGCCACACGGAGAACGGCGTTTATGCCCTGCGCGCGCTCTACGGCTTCGATGGCATGACCTTCGACACGCTCAAGGGCTTCCGCAGCATCGCCAGCAAGTTCACCGGCCACGGCGAGTCGCACCTCAACCCCGAGGGCGTGCTCGTCTCCAACGGCCCGCTCGGCTCCAGCCTCCCGCAGGCACAGGGCCTCGCGATGGGCGACAAGACCGCCGGCCGCGACCGCGTGACCGTCTGCACCGTGTCCGACGGCGCGGCAATGGAAGGCGAGGCGAAGGAATCGTTTGCCGCCATCCCCGGCCTCGCCGCGAAGGACCGCGTGAATCCCTTTGTGCTCATCCTCTCGGACAACGACACGAAGCTCTCCGGTCGCATCACGAAGGATTCCTTTTCCATGCAGCGCAGCTTCCAGGCGATGGGCGCGCTGGGCTGGAATGTCATCACGGTCCCCGATGGCCATGACTTGCAGGCGGTTTACCTCTCCATCGAGAAAGGCGTTCAGCAGGCCAAGGCCAACCCGAACTTCCCCGTCTGCCTCTGGGTCAAGACCATCAAGGGCTACGGCATCAAGGCCACCGTCGAGAATTCCTCCGGCGGCCACGGCTTCCCGCTCGCCAACGGCGAAAAGATTCCCGACTGGGTGACGGAGATTTACACCGGTGACACCGCGCCGGCTGAGTTCGTCGCGTGGGCCGCTGCGCTCCGCGCTGATTGGGAGAAGAGCGAGGCCGCGAAGAAAGCGAAGGCCGCTGCTGCCGCTGCCTCACCTGCTCCAGCCGCGCCTGCCGTGAAGAAGGACAAAGTTCAAGCCGGCCTCGCGAAGGGTGCCGTCCGCGCCGCGATGGACGGACTGCCGGTCTTCTCCATCTCCTGCGACGTGCAAGGCTCCACCGGCATCAGCGCGTTTCACAAGGCGCTGCCCGACCGCTTCGTCGAGGTCGGCATCGCCGAGTCGAACATGATCAGCGTTGCCGCCGGCTACGCGAAGTCCGGCTACATTCCCATCGTGGATACCTTCGGCCAGTTCGGCGTCACGAAGGGCAACCTGCCGCTCACCATGGCCGCGCTCTCGCAGGCCCCGGTCATCGCGATGTTCAGCCACATCGGTTTTCAGGACGCCGCCGACGGCGCGAGCCACCAGGCCACGACCTACATCGCCGCCGTCAGTTCCATCCCGCACACCTGCGTCATCATGCCGAGCTGCCCGGACGAGGCGGAATCGCTCATGTATCAGGCCATCCAGCGCTACGCCGCCGACCGCGCGGCGGGCAAGGACGGCGAGAGCTACCTCTTTTTCGTGGGCCGCGAGAACTACCCCATGAGCTGGATTCCCGGCGCGACCTATCCGTGGGGCAAGGCGCAAGTCCTCGCGCAAGGCAGCGACGTCGTCCTCATCGGCTGCGGCGTGCTCCTCGACAAGGCCATCTCCGCCGGCAGGAAACTCGCCGAGCAGGGCGTCAAGGCCACCGTCATCAACAACCCGTTCATCAACCATGTGGACATCGAGACCATCGGGGCCGCTGTGAAAGCCGCGAACGGCCGCGTCGTGACCATCGAAGATCATCAGGTCGTCGGCGGCATGGGCGCGCAAGTCAGCCACGCGTTGAGCCGCGCCGGCATCGCGCACCGCATGACCTCGCTGGGCATCCCCGGTGAGTTTGGCCAGAGCGCCTACCTCGCCGAGGAACTCTACAAGCTGCACGGCCTCAACGCCGACAAGCTCGTCGCATCCGCGCTGGCGCTGATGAAGTGAGTTGCTGGGGAAAACCCCTGGATATTCTTAATGGGGAGTGAGGGGCGGTCAGGCAGCCTCACTTCAAGAACGGTGCGTTGAGCAGCCGGCCGGCCGGCTGCCGGCAGAAACTTTTACAAACGGGAGGATCCCATCGGCCTCGGACGTGGATAAATCCTTGAACAGTCCCGTTTCCCGGCCAGTCTCTAATCGCACATGAGCTCCGCAGGTCACGCCTCCCCCGCCGTCGGGCTGTTCGACTTCGTTCCCCGGACTCGCCTCGTGTTCGGGGCGGACACCATCGGGCGGGTCGGCGAGCTTGCGGCGGAGCTGGGCGGGCGGCGGGTTCTTCTGGTCACCGATCCCGGCATCGTCAAGGCCGGCCATGCCGCGCGGGTGCGGGAGTCGCTGGTCAAGGCCGGGCTGCACGTCAGCCTCTTTGACCGGGTGAAGGAAAACCCCACGACCCGCTGCGTGGATGAATGCGTGGCCGTCGCCGCGGCGGAGAAGGTGGACATGCTCATCGGGCTCGGTGGCGGCAGCTCGATGGACACCGCCAAGGGATGCAACTTCATCCTCACCAACGGAGGCCGCATGCAGGACTACCGGGGGGTGGGCAAGGCGAAGCTCCCGATGCTTCCGCTCATCGCGATCCCGACCACCGCCGGCACCGGCAGCGAATGCCAGTCCGCCGCACTCATCGCGGACGAGGAGACGCACCTGAAGATGGCCTGCCTCGACCCCAAGGCCGCCGCGCGCATCGCCATCCTTGACCCCGTTCTCACCGTCTCGCAGCCGCCCCGCGTCACCGCCTGCACCGGAGTGGATGCCATTGCCCACGCCGTCGAGACGGCCGTCACCACGCGGCGCAATCCATTTTCGGAAACCTTCTCCCGCGAGGCGTTCAAGCTCTGCGTCACCAGCCTGCCGCAGGTGCTCAAGCATCCGAAGGACATCGAGGCCCGCGGGCGGATGCTCCTGGGCGCGGCCTACGCGGGCATCGCGATTGAAAACTCCATGCTCGGCGCGGCGCACTCGGCGGCGAACCCGCTCACCGCGCACTGCGGCATGGTCCACGGCCAGGCCGTCGGGATGATGCTGCCGCTGGTCATCCGCTTCAACTCAGCCGATCCCGCCGCGCTGCGCTGCTATGCCGAGCTCGCCTCCGGTCCCGAGCTGGCCACCGTGAAGGGCGGGCTCACCACCGCGCTTGAGGCGCTCATCGCGCGCATCGAGTCCCTGCTCAACCTCGCCGGCATTCCGCGCTCGCTCGCCGACTGCGGCGTCGAGCCGGGCAAGATCAAATCACTCGCCGAGGACGCCTCGAAGCAGTGGACGGCAAACTTCAACCCGCGCCGCTGCGAAGCCGCCGACTTCGCGGGCCTCTACGAAGCCGCCTTCAACCGCCGCAGCGACGGGGACCAGGTTTGATCCTCCGGCTTGTTGACCGCGGGTTCGATCTGTTTGCTTTGATTACGCGTGCGCCCGGCGCAGTCCGTTTCCCTGTGCCCTTGTTTGACCGGCAGTTTGTCATCGTCGCCTGTTTGCTTCTCGCCGTGCTCTCGTCCGAGGCTGCTGCGCCGGCCCCGGATTTTCTCTTTCCCTCCGGCGGGAAGGTGGGGACGACCGTGGACGTCACCGTGGGCGGGAAGCTGGACGGCTGGCCCGTGGGTGTGTGGACCGATCATGCAGGGCTGGTTTTCAAGGCGGCGAAGACCAGCGGCGCCTTCACCGTGACCATTGGCGCTGATGTGCCGCCGGGGCCGCATCTCGTGCGCTTCTTCAATCCCGACGGAGCGGCGGAGCCGCGCACCTTCGTCGTGGGCACGCGCAACGAGCTGCTGGAGTCCGAACCGAACGACGATTACCGCAAGGCGCAGCAGCTTGGCGAAGCGCCCGTCGTCGTCAACGGCAGGCTGGACAAGGCCGGCGACGCGGATTCGTTCTCAATCCGGGCTGAACAGGGAAAATGGATCGTTGCCGCCGTGGATGCCTATGCGCTGGGCAGCTCCGTGGATCCGGTCGTGCAGATACTCGACGAGCAGGGAGTCCGGATGGCGCTCAATCACGACACCCACAATCTGGACCCGCTTGTCGCCTGGCAGGCTCCGCGCACGGGCACCTACATCGTGCAGGTGTTCGGTTTCGCACATCCGCCCGCTGCCGACGTGTCGGCCAGGGGCAGCGCCGCGTCCGTTTACCGGCTCACCATCACGACCGGGCCGTTTGTGCGTTTCGCCTTTCCCGCCGGAGTGAAGCGCGGGACGAGGTCATCCGTCAGCCTGCTGGGCTGGAATCTGGACAACGTCAGGGCGATGCAAACCGTGGATGCATCACGGGTTCAGACGGCAGACCAGATGATCCATCTTCCCGCCGTTCCGACCGGCGACACGCTCTGGCTGGATGTGGGCGATGCGGTTGAGTTGAGCGAGATGGAGCCGAATGATGCTCCCGCGAATGCCCAGCGGATTGCGTTGCCGGCGACGCTGAACGGACGCATCGGCCAGCCCGGTGACGTGGACCGCTTCGCCTTCACGGCGAAACGAGGCGAGCGGTTCAATTTCCGTGTGCTCGCCGCCGTGCTGCACTCGCCGCTCGCGGCGCGGTTGCGCGTGGAGGACACCAACGGCGTTCAGCTGGCGCAGCAGGAGGGCGGCGACGGCACGGACCCGCAGCTGGGCTGGGGCGCGCCGGCAGACGGAACGTTTGTCGTGGCTGTCAGCGACATGTTCGGCAACGGCGGCTGGGATCACTTCTACCGCATCGAGCATGTCGCGCCGCCGCCGCACTTCACGGCGACCATTCCGACAAACACCTTTTACCTGGAGAATGGCAGGACGAACGAAATCAAAGTCACCGTCACGCGCGCCGGGGGATTCAAGGACAAGCTCGTGATCAACGTGAAGGGGCTGCCCAATGGCGTGACTGCGAGGGCCGACGCAGTGCCGGACAAGAGCGGAGAGGTGAAGCTGGAACTCGTCGCAGGCGCCGATGCGGAGCCGGCGGGTGTGCCGGTTGAAATCCTGCTCTCGGCTCCGGAGGTCCG
>JBAYGL010000272.1:0-7176 GCA_041666725.1 Limisphaerales bacterium | reverse complement strand
GGTCCACGACTTCGCCCACATCGGGAACTTCCGCACCTTCGTCTTCACCGACCTCCTGCGCCGCTACCTGGAGTTCCGCGGCTATGATGTCACGCATGTGATGAACATCACCGACGTGGAGGACAAGATCATCAAGCGCGTCCAGCAGCGGCAGACGACCCTGCGCGAGTTCACCGGCAAATACGAAGCCGAGTTCCTCGCGGACTTCGACGCGCTGCACTGCAAACGCCCGCACGTCCTGCCCCGGGCCACGGAGCACATGCCCGAGATCATCTCGCTCATCGAGAAGCTCGTCGCGCGCGGCATCGCGTATCAGGCGGCGGACGGCTCGGTCTATTTCAGCATCGAGAAGTATCGCGGCTGCGGCTGCAAATACGGGCAGCTCGTGAACCTGAACTTTGACGGCATGCGCGTGGGCGAGCGCGTGGCGAGTGACGAATACGAGAAGGAATCGGTCGCCGACTTCGCCTTGTGGAAGAAGCGCGTGCCCGAGGACGGCGACGTGTTCTGGCCCAGCCCATGGGGCGAGGGCCGGCCCGGCTGGCACATCGAGTGCAGCGCGATGAGCACGAAGCATCTCGGCGAAAGCTTCGACTTGCACCTCGGCGGCGAAGACCTGATGTTCCCGCACCACGAGGACGAAATCGCGCAGAGCGAAGGCGCGCTCAAGTATCCACCGGGCCGCCGCTTCGTGGAACACTGGATGCACGGCTCGCATCTGCTCGTCGAGGGCAAGAAGATGAGCAAGTCGCTCGGCAACTTCTTCACGCTGCGCGACCTGCTGGCGAAGGGTTTCAGCGGGCGGGAAATCCGATACCTCCTGCTCACCGCGCACTATCGTGCCCAGTTCAATTTCACCCTGGACGGGCTCGCCGGCGCGCGGGCGTCGCTGGCGCGGCTCGACGAGTGCACCGGCAAGTTGCGCGAGCTGGCCGGGGTCGCCAGCGTGCCGCCGGAGCAGGGATTGCTGATGCAGTTCACCAAGGCGATGGACGACGATTTGAACGTCTCCGCCGCCTGGGGCGCGGTTTTTGAATGGGTGAGCGAGGTGAACAGGAAGCTCGCGGCGGGCAGCCTGAAGGGACCGCAGGCGGCTGCGGCGCTCGAAGCGTGGAACCGCGTGGATGAGGTCTTCGGTCTCGGCACCGCGCAGGCGGACGAAGCGCCCGGCGAAGTGCTCGCGCTGGTCGGGGAGCGGCAGGCCGCGCGAAAGGCGAAGGATTTCAAGCGCAGCGACGAGGTCCGGGACAAGCTCAAGGCGCTGGGCTGGGTGGTGGAGGACACGCCCAAGGGACCGCGGGTGAAGCGATTGTAGCCGCAGCCTTCAGGCTGCGATCCGCAATCTGAAGATTGCGACCACCATGTCCGGATTGTTCATCACTTTTGAAGGCACGGAAGGCGGCGGCAAGAGCACGCAGGTCGCCATGCTGGCGGATCGTCTGCACAAGCTGGGCCATCGGACGCGCGTTGTGCGCGAGCCCGGCGGCACGCCGATCGGCGAGGAGATCCGGCACCTTCTCAAACATCATCCGGCAAACGAGGTGATGATGCCCGAGACAGAACTGCTGCTGCTGAACGCAAGCCGTGCGCAGCTCGTGCTGGAGGTGATCCGCCCCGCGTTAAGCGCCGGTGAAGTTGTCATCTGCGACCGGTTCTACGATTCCACGATCGCTTATCAGGGCTATGGACGGCAGCTGGACCTGAAACTCGTCAAATCAATTGTCAATTTCGCCGTCGGCCGCACAAACCCCGATCTGACGTTGCTGTTGAGCCTGCCGGTCGAGGTCAGCGAAACACGCCGTCTCGCCAGGCAGACGGCGTCCGCCGGACCGCGCGACCGGTTCGAGGAGGCCGACCGCGCTTTCTTCCTGCGTGTCGAACACGGTTTCAAACAAATAGCTGAAGCCGAGCCGGAGCGGGTGAAGCCTGTGGACGCCACTCAGTCCATCGAGGCGGTTCACGATGACATCTGGCGTCATGTGAACCCGTGGCTGTAGACGAACGCCGGGGCCGCCCGGCCCGGCGGGTTTCTGCTGCAATGGAGTGTTCGGCCCCGTCGGGAAGAAGAATTTCCACCACAGCTACACCGTGGTGCCGGACTTGTTCGTGACGAGGTGAAACCCCGGGGCTACTTCTTTGAGTGAGACAGCGCGGCGTTGGTGCGGCGGAGGCGGACGGTCAGTTCAAGGGCAATGTTCCGCATCACGGCGAGGCCAAGGTTGGGCTCACGCTGCGTGAGCTCGAAGAACTGGGGGCGCTGCATCACCAGCAGGATGCTTGGCTGTTTGGCTACCGCCAGCGCGCCACGCTTGCCCCCGTCGAGAAACGACAGCTCCCCGAACACCTGTCCCTGTCCCAGCGAGGCGATGGGAGCGGAATTTTCATCGAGCTGGATGTCAATCAGGCCGCGCATGACGACGTAGGCTTCATGACCGGAATCGTCCCTGCCGAAAATCTTCTCCCCAGGACGGAAGAGTTTTTGTGTGAAGAGCCGGGCCACCTTGCGCAGTTCACCATCCCCGAGCCCTTTGAATATCTCCAGGTCGCGCAGGAGGTTGATGATGGCGACGCCGACGCTCTGATCCTGAAGACAATGCTTGATGACGTTTACGATGACCATCGCATGCGTCGTCGGCTGCTCATGCTCAACGGTGTAGGTCTGGTTGAGCTTCACCATTTTCACCAAGTCCATGGAGCCATCGCGGACCTTGTGAAACCCGGGGAGATAGGCGGTGGGAATGAAACCCAGCTGCTCCGCGCTGATGAGGAGCTTCACCGCGCTGGTGAGCACATCCATCTCCACGTAGGCAGCGCTCAGTTCCGCATGGGCCGCTTTCGTGACGTGCTGAAGGATCGCCCCCATCGAGAGGTTGTCGGTGCAAAACGCATCCATGATGCGCACGCACCGGTCCTGTTCGTCGTAGAAGTATCGCATCCCGCCGATGACCGCATCCTCACGATGGCAGAGGACGGCGCGATGAGGCGCGGCGGAATCCACCCGCATGAACCCGCTGCCCCAGTTGAAGTTGCTGGATATTTCCTGGGGTGGATTTTGCGCGGACACCTTCTCGCTGGCGGCCTTGTAATCCTCCTCTTTTACAGCGCTGATCACGACGTCCGTCTGCAAGGGATACCCTGTGCCGCCGTCCCGGACGGCCGGCGCACCGGGAATGCTCAAGTGCTGCATCACGGCCGCGGCCAGCTCGCTGATTTGCGGGAGCGACTCGGAAAGAGGCAGCCGGTTGGCACCCATCGACCGGGCGCGCTTGACGTAGAAAAGAACCTCTTCTCGAGTCTTGGTGATGTGCTTCAGCGGCTGAAAACCCACGCACGCAAACCCCATTCTCTCGACAAGCACCTGCTGCAGATTGTCCGACGCCAGAACCCGCGTGACACACATCTGCCGCCGCAACAAGGCCAGCTCGGTGATCTTCTGGATCAACGCCTCCGCCGAGCCATCCGTGTAACTGGAAGGATGGAAAAGATTGCGCCCCAGATTGCAGACCGGATTCTCATTCGCCGTGACCGCGCCAAGCACGGAGATGCTGGCGTGAATTTTTCCGTCAACCTCCGCAACCCAGGTTTCATTGCCGGGCAGGCTGGAACCGAGTTCGACCGCCACCCATGCTGGATCGTATATCTGCTTGTTCGGATGGTCGGCGCCAAGCACCGTCTGAACGAGCTGCGTCCACGGAACCGCGTCCTGAGGTGTCGCTTTGCGGGTGTTCGCCGACATATGTGGGTCTGAGAATGCGCTCTTGATCGCAGGCTTCTCGAAAAAAATGGTGCGCGCGGCAGGACTTGAACCTGCATGATGTTACTCACTAGAACCTGAATCTAGCGCGTCTGCCAATTCCGCCACGCGCGCACTCGCAACATGTGGTTGCGAGGAAAGGATTACCGCGCCACCCGGAGCGGGCAAGCGCAATCTCTCCTTGAAACGATCTTCGATCTTCCCTGGAGCGAGGATGCCCCGTGCTCAAGGCTGATTCAGCACCATCATGCGCGCCAGCAGCGAGCCGTCTCTAGTCCGGATGAAGTTCACCAAAATCCTGCTCCCAGGCTTGAAGGCGGCCAGCGAGGAGGGCTTCGCGGACACTGACTTGCCGGGCGTGAGCTTGACCCCCTGGTCATACGCCAGAAAGGCGCAGTCCGGAGCGATCCGGGCGGTGACATCTGCGGCGCTCTTGGTGTCCCGCGGATCAAAGTCTTCCGCGAGTGGAGGGCAATTGACCGTGATCGCGCCGGCCGCCGCATCCACAGAGATCAGGGTTCCGCGAGCGCCGGAGAATTCGGCCCACAGGTTCACCGCGAGCACGCTCGGGCTGCTGGCCTTGCCCGCGCCGATTCGGATGGAAACGCGCTTGCCCATCAGCTTCTCGGCCTCCTCCCGGTTCGCCGGCAGGTTGGGCCAGTGGAAGAAGCGCGTCTGGGGTGAGAGACGGTAGGTGCATAACGTCCAGTCCTTGCCATCGTCCACCCGGCTGATCAGAGGCGAGGCACCTGGGGAATTGAAAGTCGCCGCGCCCCATTTGTGCTGGCGGAGGGTCAACGTCTGAGTTTTTGCATCCAACGCCACCAGTTTGCCAATCGCTCCCACGGCGGTAGCGCGGCCGACACCGCCTCCGGCCCCGACGACGGCCGGACGCTGGGCTGACAACGTCGAGCTCCCAACCAGCACGGAGAGGACCACGAGCAGCATGCGTCCTCTGACGGATGTGATGTAACTGGTTTTGGAAGTCATATGATCAACATTGGAGGTGACGCGGTGACCGTCTGGAGGTGCAGACACATGTAGCGCAAGATCAAACGGGAGACAAGAGGAAGCCTGCGACTCGGGGGAATATGGCCCGGTGCCCGCCAGTGAAACCCCGCTGCCGGTCAGGCGAGCGCCGCGTTCACCGCTGCCACCAGCGCATTCACACGTGTTGGCAGCGGAAAATCCGACGGTGCCTCGAGCGTGTAACTCAATCTCGTCCTCGTCTGAAGCAGGAAAAAGGCCTCGGGCCACTGTGGACGCTTCGCGGGATCCAGATCGGGCCGGATGATGCCGCTCGCTGCCGGACGACCGTCAATCGTTTCCGACTGATCAATGGGGCACAAGGGCTCAACAGCCTTGATGACCTTTTCGGCGAGCGACGGCAGGCCATCCGGGTTCACCTCGTAGAGATAGAACCCGTTGGCCTCCCAATCCTCGTGCAGGCAAAGCGTCAGGTCGAACCGCGGCAGCGTCTCCAGCCACGCAATGTGCGCCCGAACCTCCGCCGTCTCGTGGTGCCGGTAGTCGCGGTTCAGATCCTTCCCGTGAAGATTTTCGCGGCGGCCCTCCGGGAAGCCCGTCGGGTTCAGGCACGGGCAGAGAAACAGATTCGCGTCATCCGGCCAGCGGTTTTCCTCCATCAGTCGTTGCACCGCCAGCGGGCCGGCCGGCTCGTCTCCGTGAATTCCGGCGGAGACATACAGGTTGCGCCGGGCACGGGGCGCAAGCCGCTGGAACGTGAGCAGCTCTCCATGCGCGCTGAACGGGATCGACGCCACCTGCCAGCCATGCTGGCGGGCGGCGCGCACGCCAGCGTGACAGACGTGATGGATGTCAATCCGTTCGCCATGATAGCCGCCATGGTTCTTCCCGAGGCGTTGCATGTCTTCGTTGTTGGCGTTGAACCGGCCGGCACGCCCGGCAAACCGGGAGGAAGACCGGTTGGGCGGCGCATCCGGCCAAAGACTTGATCTGCCCCGTTCACACAAGCGTGCGAAGGAACAGCAGGAATCACTTCCCCGCGCTGAACCCGCCGTCAATGATGAACTCAGTGCCGGTCACGAAGCTGGCTTCGTCGCTGGCAAGGTAGAGCGCGGCGGCGGCGATTTCCTCGGGCTTGCCCATGCGGTTCACGGCCTGCGTGGCACAGGCGTCGCGGTAGGCCTTCTCGGGATCGGAATATTTCTTGATCCAGCCGGTGACGAAGGGCGTCTCCACGCGGCCGGGGCATATGGCGTTGGCGCGCACACCATCAAGCGCGTGATCCAGCGCAAGCCCCTTGGTCATGCCGGCGATGGCGAACTTCGTGGTGACGTAGGCGAGCCGGTCCTTCACGCCGACGACCGCGCCGATGCTCGCGATGTTCACGATGGAGCCGGACTTGCGCTCGACCATGCCGGGCAGGAATGCCTTGGTGACGTTGAAGACGCCACGCACGTTGACGGAGTAGAGCCGGTCAAGGTCCGCGCCCGAGGTGGTGAGCATGGTGCCCACATGGCCGATGCCGGCGTTGTTCACCAGCACGTCGAGCCGGCCGAAGCAGGACTTCACGGCGTTTGCCACACGCTCACAGTCGGCCTCGCTGGTCACGTCCAGGGCCAGAAACTCGCCCTGACCGCCCGCACTGCGAATTGCGGCCACAGTCCCCTGCCCCGACTTCTCATCGCGGTCGGTGACGAAGACGAACGCGCCGGCCTTTGAAAAAGTTTCCGCAATGGCGGCTCCGATTCCGGAACCTGCGCCCGTGACGAGGGTGATCTTGTCTTTCAATGAAAACATGGGGGTGAGTTTGCATGGCCGGTCGGCATCGGGCAATGCTGCAAGTCGCCGCACACACACCGAAGCACGGATGTCTGCGTCCGGGCCCCGCGCGGCGCAGTCAGCGCACCCGGACGAAAAGCTTGCCGGGCAGTTGTCGCACCATGCGCTTCATCTCCAGACTGAGCAGGCCGACCGAGACGGCGGACGCGGGCAGCCCGCTGGCACGGATGACTTCGTCGATGTGCGTTTCGTCCTGCGTCACTGCGGCGAGGATTTTTGTTTCGTTCTCGGAGAGGGAAAGCGCCGGAAGCACGCCGGTCTCGGCGGGCGAGGCGGGCCTGTTCGAGGGCGGGAACAAATACTCGAACTCGCTCAACACGTCCTCCGCGCCCTCGCAGAGCTTCGCACCCTTCTTGATGAGGTCGTGGCAGCCCTTGCTGCGCGGAGAATCAATGCGCCCCGGCACGGCGAAGACCTGCCGGCCGTAGTCGGTCGCGAAGTTCGCGGTGATAAGCGCACCGCTGCTGAGGTTCGCCTCGACGACGACCGTGCCGAGCGTCATGCCTGCGACAATGCGGTTGCGGATGGGAAATGTCTGCTTGTCCGCCGGGCGGTTGAAGGGGAACTGCGTGACGATGGCTCCGCTGGCGGCGATG
>JBAYGL010000271.1:0-7258 GCA_041666725.1 Limisphaerales bacterium | reverse complement strand
GTGCCGTTGACCGACCCGAAGTAGCCGCCGATGAGAATTTTCCCGTCGTTCTGCAGCACGATGGCCAGGACCGTGCCGTTGGGGCCCGTGCCGGGATCAAAGTCCGTATCCAGCGAGCCGTCCGGGTTCAGCCGCGCGACGCGGCTGCGGCTGGTGCCGTTTACGGATGAAAAACCTCCGGCGATGAGCAGCCTGCCGTCCGGCTGCACCACCACCGCCTGCACGGTGCCGTCCACTCCGGGGCTGGGCGCGAAGGCGGGGTCCACGGAGCCGTTGGCGTTCAGGCGGGCGAGGTGGAGACGGGGGACGCCGTTGAAGGAGTTGAAATCTCCCGCGACGATGATCTTGCCGTCGGGCGTGAGGGCCACGGCGTTGACGCTGCTGTCGGGGCCGTTCCCAGGATCGAACGTGAAGTCGGTGGAGCCGTTTTCATTGAGACGGGTGATGCGGTTGCGCCTCTGGCCGTTGAAGGTGCTGAACTGTCCGCCGACCACCAGCTTGCCGTCGGCCTGGCGGGCGATGCCCAGCACCCGCCAGTCCGCACCGGTGCCGGGATTGAAGCTGGTGTCCAGTTCGCCGGGGGACTGCGCCTGCACCATCCCGCCGAGCAACAGCAGCAGCACTGACACATGGACGCGCCCAAATGGAAGGTGGAAATGGAACCGGTGGGGTTGAAGTCCCGGGAGAGTGATGGTTTTCATGGAAGTCTCGTGTTGGCTTGTTTGCAGCACCGAACCGAGGACCAAGCTAGGTCGTCGAGAGGCTCCTGCTATTGGGACTGATTCCCCTTCATCACTAGGAGAAATACTTAGCCGGAACGATGCAGTAGGAGCGCGGCATTCATGCCGCAGAAACGTGGGATTCAAAGGAGGTTGACGAACTTTCGGGCCGGCCGCGCGAACTAACCAGACGGTCCTGGCGGCTGCCGGCCCAGGTGCGAACGCGATCCCTGGCCGTGGCGGACGTTTCTGCGGCATGAATGCCGCGCTCCTGCCGCTCCCACTGCATCGTTCCGGATTAGCTGGAACAACGCAGAGGAAGCGCGGCCTTGAGGCCGCGGAAAGGTGAAAGACCCAATTGGAGAGTGCGCTTCTGCAACGTCCCTGCGGACGGACCAAACAGTGCGATGAGATTGCTCGTGCGAGGAAAACTGGTGGCAGGCCGCAGGTCGCACTCCATCGCCGCTCCGATGCCGCTTGCCGCGTCTGCGGCCTTGCCGAATCATCCGCCGCGATGTTCGCCGTTGTTTCACCCGTGCTCGCAGTCGCCAGAGCGACACCTGATCCCCATCCGGGGATGATGCTGCCCTTCGCGCTGCTGCTGGCGGCCATCGCAACCGGGCCCTTCCTCAACAAGCACTGGTGGGAGCATCATTATGCGAAGGTCGCGGTCGGCCTCGGTCTCGTCACGACGCTCTATTACGTCGTTGGGCTGGGCGCAACGACGCGGATGGTTCACGTCGCGCACGAATACGTCAGTTTCATCGCGTTGATCGGTTCGCTGTTCGTGGTGAGCGGCGGCATCCACATCCGCGTGAAGGGCGAGGCCACGCCGGGGATGAACTGCCTCTTCCTCCTCGTCGGCGCGGTGCTGGCGAACTTCATCGGCACCACGGGCGCGTCCATGCTGCTCATCCGCCCGTGGATCCGGATGAACAAGTATCGCATCACCGCGTTTCACATCGTCTTCTTCATCTTCGTCGTCAGCAACGTCGGCGGCTGCCTCACGCCCGTCGGCGATCCGCCGCTGTTCCTCGGCTTCCTGCGCGGGGTGCCGTTCTGGTGGGTGCTGGAGCACTGCTGGGGTGCGTGGCTGGTGGCGGTGTTCGGGCTGGTCGGCATTTTCTACGCCTTCGACCGCCGCAACTTCCTCCGCGCGCCCAAGCCCGTCCGCGACAAGGAGACGGCGAAGGAGACGTGGAAGGTGGACGGCCTGCACAACCTCGGATTCCTCGGCCTCATCCTCGCCGCCGTGTTTTTGCGCAATCCGCCCGGCCTAAGCGAGGGGCTGATGTTCGCCGCCGCTGCCGGCTCCTATTTCACGACGCCGAGACCGGTGCACGAGGCGAACGATTTCACCTTCGCGCCGGTGAAGGAGGTTGCGTGGCTCTTTGCGGGCATCTTCGCGACGATGGTTCCTGCGCTCGATTACCTGGAGGTCCATGCCGGCGCGCTCGGGCTCGACAGCGCGATGAAGTTCTACTGGTTCACCGGCGCCCTCTCCGGAGTGCTCGACAACGCGCCGACCTACCTGACCTTCCTCGCCGCCGCGATGGGCCGGCATCACCTGAGCCTGAGCCAGCCGGCGGACATGCCCGTGTTCCTCGGACAGCACGGACATGAACTCATCGCCATCTCGCTCGGCGCGGTGTTCTTCGGCGCGATGACCTACATCGGCAACGGCCCGAACTTCATGGTCAAGTCCATCGCCGAGGCTGCAAAGGTGAAAACACCGTCCTTCGGCGATTACTTCCTCCGCTACGCGCTGCCGATCCTGCTGCCGCTGTTCACGCTGGTGGCGCTGCTTTTCTTCTCCGGTGCCGCGAAGTTTTGAACGCCGGGTGGAGGCGTTAAACAGCCGACAATTCAATACGCCGGCGGAACTCCCGGCAGGCAGCCGCGACGTCCGGAGCGTTGAGGATCGCCGAAACAACACAGATGCGACGTGCCCCGGCGGCCAGGACCGAATCCAGATTATCCAGATGGATGCCGCCGATGGCGAACCAGGGAACCGTCACCGTCTCCGCAGCCCAGCGCACGTAATCAAGGGTGACGGCAGGCCGGTCCGGCTTCGTCCCCGTCGGAAAAACCGGGCCGATGGCGATGTAGTCCGGCGCGGCGCGCAGCGCGCGCAGAGCCTGGTCGGGCGAGTGCGTGCTGAGGCCAAGCTGCATTTGCGGCGGGCAGCCGGTGACTTGTGCGGCCATGCGGTAGCCGGCGTCGAAGAAATCTTCCTGACCGAGATGGCAGCAGGGCGCGCCAAGTTGCAGGGCGAGTTTGGGATGGTCGTTGAGAACGAAGCGGACCCCGGCGCGTTCGCAGACCGGCAGGACGGCCTCGGCCAGCCGCCGCGTTTCATCAAGGGAGCTGCCCTTGGCGCGAAGCTGGACAAGGTCCGAACCGCCGTCACAGAGCTGGCGGGTGACTTCGGCGGGATCGCGGCCATGCAGATAGGCCGTGTCCACGAACGTGTAAAGCCGGGCGGTGGCGGGCGGTTTCATCGCGACGGCCAGCCTGCCGGAACCGACGGGCCGGGCCAAGCCTGCTTAATCGCCCGGCTCCCGGCTCCGATGATGCCGTCGCCATTTGCCGGCGGAACCTCCATTTGACACGTTGCTGAAAGCCTGTCTGAGAACCGGATGGTTTCTGTTTTCAGGCAGGCTCCCCAGTGCTTAACGTCGCCCATGCGCATCCTCATCTTCGGCTCCAGCGGGCAGATCGGCACCAACCTCGCGCTGCGACTGCTCGCGGACGGCCATGAGGTCTTCGGCGTGGACAAGCGCGCGAACACCTGGACCGATCGCTTCCCCACGCTGCTGCAAGACCTCAGCGGGAATTATCCCGCTTCCCCCGCCGGCATCGGCGAGGCGGAGTATCCCAAGGCCGACATCGTCGTTCACCTCGCGGCGAACGCGAAGGTCCACCAGCTCGTGAAGGAGCCGCACCGCGCGCTGGAGAACATCACCGTCACCTTCAACGTCCTCGAATACTGCCGGCAGACACGCACGCCCATCGTCTTCTCCAGCAGCCGCGAGGTGTATGGCGACATCCACCGTTTCGCGACTGCCGAGGCCAGCGCCGACTTCGCCTACACGGAGAGCACCTACTCGGCGAGCAAGATCGCCGGTGAGGCGTTGATCTACTCTTACGCGCGCTGTTACGGGCTGCCCTACCTCGTCTTCCGTTTCAGCAACGTCTACGGACGCTTCGACAATGACATCGAGCGCATGGAGCGCGTCATTCCGCTCTTCATCCGGCGGATTGCAGCGGGCCAGCCCATCACCGTCTTCGGTGCGGACAAGGTGCTCGACTTCACCTACGTGGACGACTGCGTGGACGGCATCGCGCGGGGGGTGACGGCGCTGGCGGCGGGCCGCGTGCAGAATGAGACCGTCAACCTTGCCTGCGGCCAGGGCAACACCCTCGTCCGCATGGCGGAACTCGTCGGACAGGCGCTGGGCAGGACCCCGCAAATCACGCTCGCACCCACGCAGCTCGGCGAAGTCACGCGCTACGTCGCCGACATCTCGAAGGCGAAGCAGGTCCTCGGCTACGTGCCGCAGGTGCCGCTGGAAGAAGGCATTTCACGTGCCGTCCAGTGGAGCCGGGAGTGGGACGCGCGCGGTGGCGCATCCCATTCCGGGCCGTCTGCGGCGTGATTTGTGGAAGCGGGCGCGTCCGGCGATTGCACTCCGCACGCGAACCTGCAAACCTCGCCGCACTATGTCGAGCATTGGAAAACTGATGAAGCAGGCGCAGCGGATGCAGCAGCAGATCGAGCGCGTCCAAAGTGAGCTGGCGGCCAAAACCGTCGAGGCCACCAGCGGCGGCGGCGTGGTCAAGGTCACCGCGAAGTGCGACGGCTCCCTCGCCACCATCAAGATCGATCCCGCGGCGGTGAATCCGGCGGACGTGACGCTCATCGAGGACATGGTGCTCTCGGCCGCCAACAACGCCCTCGCGCAGGCGAAGGAAATTTCCAACACCGAGATGGGCAAGGTCACGCAGGGCTTCAACCTGCCGGGGATGATGTAGCGCTGGTGAGCGGACGTGGGCGTCCGCGCTCCACTCAGATTTCACCAGCTCATGCCCTCCCTCCCCGAGCCCATCATCGCCCTCACCGCCGCGCTCGCACGTCTCCCCGGCATCGGGCCGCGCTCGGCGGAACGGCTCGCGTTGCATCTCGTGCAGAGCGAGGCGGGAGCGGTGCGGGCGCTCGCCGACGCCATCCTTGTCGCGCGCGAGCGGATCTCGCTGTGCCGGGTTTGCGGCGCGCTCACGGAGCGGCAGCCGTGTGCGTTGTGCGATGATCCCCGGCGCGACGCTTCCATCGTCTGCGTGGTGGAGCGGCCCACGGACATTTTCAGCATTGAAAAGTCCGGCGCGTTCCACGGGCGCTTTCATGTCCTGGGCGGAAAGATTTCGCCGCTCAACGGCGTCGGGCCGGAGGATTTGCGCATTGCCAGCCTGGAAGCGCGTCTCGGCTCCGAGCCGGTCAGGGAAGTCATCCTTGCCCTTGGCACCGACGTGGAGGGTGACGCCACCGGGCATTACCTCGCCAAGCGGCTCGCCCCACGGGGCGTGAAGGTGAGCCGCCTCGCGCACGGCCTGCCGGCAGGCAGCGGGCTGGAGTTCGCGGACGAACTGACCCTGAGCCGTGCGCTGGAAGGGCGGACGGGGCTTTGAAGAAAGTGATTAGTGTTTGGTAATGAGTCGTCTTTCACCACCAGCCGCCCACCACTAATTACTAACGACTAATCACTTCGCCCCCTCCTCGCCAACCCCTCTGATGAGCACCTCGATTTCGCCCGCACCGACCGCTGTCATCTTCGATCTCGGCAAGGTGCTGCTGGAGTTTGACTACGGCATCGTCGCGCGGCGGCTGGCAGAGCACAGCGGACGCGACGCGGAGCAGATTCGCGGCCTGCTGGACCAGTCGCCGCTGCTGCTTCGTTTCGAGAGCGGGCAGATGAGCAACGAGGAGTTTTTCGGCGAAGTCTCAGCGCTCACCGGCTACACGGGAAAGTTCGGCGAGTTCGCGCACATCTTCGGCGACATCTTCACGGCGATTCATTCGATGATCGGGCTGCACGACCAGCTTTGCGCGCGCGGCGTGCCGACGTTCATCTTTTCAAACACGAACGACCTCGCCGTGCGTCACATCCGCGCGCATTTCCCCTTCTTCGCCCGCTTCACGGACTACATCTACTCGCACGAGCAGGGTGCGATGAAACCGGACCACCGGATTTACGAGGTCGTCGAACGTCGCAGCGGACGCAAGGGCGCCGAACTGCTTTACCTCGATGACCGGAAGGAGAACGTGGACGCGGGAGCGGCGCGCGGCTGGCGCGTGGTGCATCACCAGACGCCGGAGCAGACCATCGCGGCGGTGCGTGCGGCAGGGCTGCTCTGAACGGCGGGGTTCCGGGCCGGGCGGTTCCGGTCAGACGTCCTTCCCCGCCCCTGAATCGAGCCCGGTCCTGTCAATCTGGGCCAGGCGCCGGCGCGCCTTCGCGGCGGCCTGTGTCTGCGGATGCGTGGCGACGAGCCGCTTGATGAGGGTGATGGCCGCGTCCGGCCGGCCGAGCTTGCCCGAGTAGATGTTCGCAAGCCGGATGGCGACCCAGCCCCACTGCTCCGCCGGGATCTTCTGCTTGAGCAGCTCCTCGTAGTATTGCGCGGCGTTTTTGAAATCATTCAGCTCCTTGTCGTAAAGCTCGGCGATGCGCAGGATCGAGTGGATGTGGGTCGGGTGCTGCCTGACGATCTCCTTCAGAAGCCCGATGGCCTCGCCCGTCTGGCCCTTGAGCACGACATCTTCTGCGTGCTCGTAAGCCGCATTGCGCGCGGCACGGTCGTTCACGTAGCTCACTTCCTTGCCCAACTTGAATTTCAGCAGGTGCCCGAAATCGTGCGCGGCGACCAGCCCGAGCACCACCAGCGCGACTCCAAAACCGACGGTGTGGGCCAATATGTGCATGTAAAGCCGGCCCACGTGGGGGGTCGAGCCCGTTGTCGGCGCGTCATCCTCTCCCTCCCCTGCGGCAGGTGCGGGGACAACGGCGGCCGGCCGCTTGACGGGCGGCGTGTTGGTGGCCGCCTGAGGGGGTTCGCCCTCCGCCGGTTCAGCCGCCACGGCCGCGGCTTTGGATTTTTTCGGGGACTTGACCTTGATGAAGCGGGCGTGACCGTCGCCGTCATCCATCATCAGCAGCGAGTAATCGCGATAGGCGCTGAAACCGCACCAGTAGCACGCGGCAATCGCCGCCACGTATAACAACGCCTTTAAAATTGAACGCATGACACAACGCCCGCCCGCCCTCCGGGCAGGTGAACCTTGGAAACTGGTATCAGAGTCCCGCCCGGGTGAATAGCGGCATTTGACCGGCCCCGGGGAAAAGGGCGCATTCGGGCACTGCCGCCGGGGCGCGGCGTTCACGCCGCAGAAGGCAGCGGATGAACGAAACGCCCCGGCAAATACGAGCGGTTTCTGCGCCACCCACCCTGCTGCGGCTTGAAAGCCGCGCTCCTTCGGGGGC
>JBAYGL010000270.1:0-7297 GCA_041666725.1 Limisphaerales bacterium | reverse complement strand
GCCGATCCGGAAGGCGGCCAGCGTGTTCTCCGGCGCGTCGTGCGATGCGCCGCGGTGCGCGATGATGTCCACGGTGAAAGTCCTGCCTGCGGCGGCCGGGCCGGGCCGACTCAAACCCAGAGTTTCCCGGCAGGCAACCCATGAATGACGGCACATCAGGGCAAAAACTGATTTCCATTTCTTCGGACTGCAGCCACGCTGCCGGGCGCATTCCGTTCCGGCTGGCTTGAGCCGGACAGAAGCAGGTTGGGCGGCGACAACCGCCTGAAAACCGGACGGCGAAAAGAAACATGAAAAACAACGTGACGGTGGTGTGCGGCGGAGGCGGCTTCATCGGCGGCCATCTTGTGGCGGACTTGCGGCGGCAGGGCATCGGCCCCGTTCGCAGTGTGGACCTCAAGCCCTTTGACGGCTGGTATCAGAAGTTCGACGGCGTGGAAAATCTCGTGCTCGACCTTCAGGACAAGGCCGCGTGCGAGCGTGCGCTGCAGGGCGCGTCCGTCGTTTACAACCTCGCCGCCGACATGGGCGGCATGGGCTTCATCGAGAACAACAAGGCGCTCTGCATGTTGAGCGTGCTCATCAACACGCACCTGCTCATGGCGGCGAAGACCGCGGGCGTGGGCCGTTTCTTCTACGCCTCCTCCGCCTGCGTTTACAACGGCTCCAAGCAGACCGATCCCTCGATCACCGGCCTGAAGGAGGAGGACGCCTATCCCGCGATGCCCGAGGACGGCTACGGCTGGGAAAAACTCTTCAGCGAGCGGATGTGCCGCCACTTCCGCGAGGACTACGGCCTCAAGACGCGCGTCGCGCGCTACCACAACGTCTATGGGCCGGAAGGCACCTGGGACGGCGGACGCGAGAAGGCTCCCGCCGCCGTCTGCCGCAAGGTCATCGCCGCCAAGCTGTCCGGGAAGCTCGAGATCGAAATCTGGGGCGACGGCAACCAGACGCGCTCGTTCATGTATATCGACGACTGTCTCAAGGGCACGCAGATGCTCACGCACAGCGATTACATCGAGCCGATCAACATCGGCAGCTCCGAGAAGGTTACGATCAACCAGCTCGTGGACATCGCGGAATCCATCGCGGGTGTGAAGCTCAAGCGCAACTACAAGCTCGACGCGCCCAAGGGCGTGAACGGCCGCAACTCGGACAACACTCTCATCCAGAAAGTCTTTGGCTGGGAGCCGTCCATCTCGTTGCGCACCGGCCTGGAAAAGACCTACGCCTGGATCCACGACCAGATGGCGGCCAGGGCGAAGTCGAAGTGAATCGCGGCTGACACGGAGGCTTTCAACGAGCGCGCCGGCTCCCTACAGTCGGCGCGTTTGCTTTTGCCGATGCGCATTCTGCTGCTCAACCAGTGTTTTCATCCGGATGTTGCCTCCACGGCGCAGCACCTGTCGGATTTCGCCGCCGGGCTGGCCGGGCGCGGGCATCAGGTCACGGCCATTGCCAGCCGCCGGGCTTACGACCGGCCTGAACAACGCTTTGACTCGCGCGAAACCTGGAAAGGCGTGGACATCCGGCGCCTGCCTGGCACGGGTTTCGGCAAGGGGGCGAAGTGGAAGCGGGCCGCGGACTTCGGCTCCTTCAGCTCCATGTGTCTGCTGCGGCTGCTCACGCTGCCCCGCTATGACGCGGTGGTTGCGCTGACTTCACCACCGCTGGTCTCGTATCTCGCCGCGTGGTTCTGCCGGCTGCGCGGGGCGAAGCTTTTTTACTGGGTCATGGACATGAACCCGGACGAGGCGGTGGCGGCCGGCTGGCTTCGCGAGGGCAGCCTGCCCACGCGGGCGCTGGAAATGATGTCCCGCTTCAGTCTCCGGCAGTCGCATCGCGTCATCGCGCTCGACCGCTACATGAAGGACCGCATCGTGGCCAAGGGCGTCCCCGCAGAACGCGTCGTCGTGATCCCGCCCTGGGCGCACGATGAGGCGGTGCGCTTCGATGCGGAGGGCCGCGCCAGGTTCCGCGCCGCGCACGGGCTGACGGACAAGTTCGTCGTCATGTATTCCGGCAACCACAGCCCCGTCCATCCGCTCACGACGCTGATGGAGGCCGCGCGCGCGCTGGCGGATGATCCCCGTTTCGTCTTCTGCTTCGTGGGCGGCGGCAGCGAGCACCCGCGTGTGAAGCGGTTCGCGGAGGAGCACCGGTTGAAGAACATTCTCTGCCTGCCCTACCAGCCGCTCAATGAGCTCGCCGGCTCGCTCTCGGCGGCGGACCTGCACACGGTCGTGCTGGGCGATCCGTTCGTCGGAATGATTCATCCGTGCAAGATTTACAACATCCTCACGGTCGGTGCGCCGGTGCTCTACGTCGGCCCCCAGCCAAGCCACCTCGCCGACATCCTCGCGAGCATGGACGGCTCGCCGCACACCGCGCGCGTGGCGCACGGGAAGCCCGAGGACGCGGTCGCTCAGATCAAACGCATCGCGGCTCTGGGCACGCGCGGGGACGGGGAACTGTTCGCCCGCACCGCCGCCCGGTTCTCCGTCCACACGCTCCGGACGCAGCAGGTGGAACTGCTCGAAGGCAGCATCTCCGCTCCGAAATAGGCGAAGCGCGGACGCGGGCGTCCGCCCTCCGCTTCACAGCGTTTCCGGAGACACGCCCACGCTGAGGATGCTGCACGCCTGAATCACGTTCAGGCCCAGCCGCGCCGCCTCCGCGAGCACTTCATCGGACTCCGCGCCGGGGTTCAGCCACAGTTCGTCGCAGCCCTTCGCAGCGATGGCGGGCAGCACCTTCAGCGTCACCGGCGGCGGGAGATACACGCTCACGAGATCGGGCCGGCCCGGCACATCGGCGATGCTTGCGAACGCAGGCAGGCCCTCGACGGCCGGCTCCTTCGGATTCACCGGCCACACGGTGAAACCCCGCTGCACGTAGGCACGCACGGCCTTGTTGCCGAACTTGCTGCGGTCGGTGGAAGCACCGATGACGGCGACGGTTTTCATGGCGTGATTATCCGCCTGCCGGGTCCGCGCGCAACTCCGGCAAGGGCGGGGAAGCGGACGCATCAGCGGGCCGCAACCCGGCCGGTGATTTCCTTCGCGTTGGTGCGGAGCACTTCCAGACCGCTCAACACGGGCTGGCCGGCGGCTTCCGACCCTGGCTGCGCCGAGACGAGTTCCAGCACCAGATCGCTGGTGACGGCGATGTTTTGGAATTCGATCATGAACGCGCGCTGCGTCGCGCCGGCCCGCGCCATCGGATCAAAGTTTTTCGCCACGGTCTGCTCCTGCAGCTTGATGTCGAAGATGCGCCGGCCCGGGCGGTCGCCTTCCAGCGCCATGAAATAGAGGCGCACGGTGTAAGTCGCGGCGGGCTGGCCCTTGCCGATGAGCGGCACATCCGCCCGCGTGAGGCCGCGCGCACCGGAGGTGAAGACCCACGGCGTGTCGGTGCCGGCCACCGTGACGGCCTGTTCATTGAGCGCGTAGAAGTCCCCGCCCTGCTCGAACTTGGGCTTGAGATTCAGCGGCAGGTCGATGCCCGCGCGGGAGGAGGGGCGCGGGTATCCCAGCCACAGCTTGCCGTGTGCGTCGCGGCGGTCTCCGGGCGCGCCGAGGTTCAGCGCCATGTGCTGCACCGGCAGCGTGGCCCCGCTTGCGCTGTAAACGCCCCACTGCATCCGATCGCGGCGAGGTTCGAAGACAACCGTCGCGGCGATGGAGAACAGGCACACGCAGCCGGCGCTGGCCTCGGGCACCATCACCAGGCCGTTGGCGGGAATGGTGTTGATCCAGCAGCCGAGCCGGTGGCCGGAGAAATGTTCGGTGCCCTCGTCCGCGTCGCGGTTGTAGAACGCGGTGAACTTCGAGCGGAAGAACATCATGTTCGGCGTGGCGGAAATCGCACCGCAGTGATGACCGGGCCGGGCGAACATCCACGGCGTCTGCTCGCCGGTCAGCGGGTGCGTGCGCGTCTTCTGCTTGCCGGTGTAGAGATCGTAGGCCCACGGCTCGGCGACGATCTCATTGCCGATGACGACGGGCCGGTGGCGGTAGTTCGCATCCCTGGCCCAGAGCTTCTCCCCGTTGTTCGCGTCGAGCACGACGAGCCGGCGGCGCGAAAACTCGCCCGCGAGGAACTGCTGCCAGTAGTGGCCGTTCGCGTTGGCCCCGCCGAGGACGATGTGGCCGTTCTGATACATCAGGGTGAGGCTGCCGCCGCCGATGCCGATTTCGCTGCAATCCGTCACGTCCACGGGTTTCATCCACACCTGTTTTCCCGTCGCGGCATCCAGACCCACCGCAAGCCGGAGGTCGGCCTTTTTGATGCGGTCCTCCGCGATCTTCTGCGCCGCTCCGGTGAGTTTCGCGAGATCCGTCTTGTCCTGCCGCAGCATCTCCTCGCGCTGCCCCGGCGTGAGCGAGGCATCAATGAAGAACACGCGCCCGTCCCCGATGGCGACCGAGGCGTGCGAGATGTGCTGGCCCTTGTGGGTCCACGCAAGCTTCCGGGCCTTCACGTCGTAGGCGAAGATGGAGTCGGTGTTGAGGGCGACGTTGTGGCCGCGCCGCGCCTGTTCCGCGGCATGCTCGACGCGCCGGGTCGCGGTGCCGTAGAGCAGGCCGTCCTGATATGCGATGTAGCCCCACTGCTGGGTGTTGTCGGCGGCGGCACCGGGCACTGTGAACGTGTGCAGAATTTTTCCCGTGGCCGCGTCGAACTGCACGCATTTCTCCTCGACGAGCATGAACAGCGCGTCGTCGCTCGCGGCCATGTTGCCGGGTTCGCGGCCGTTGTAGACTCCGGTGCGGAGCGCCCCGGGGTTGGGCACCTCCCAAAGCCGCGTCCCATTGTAGGCGTCGTAAGCCATGACGGTCTCGTCGCCCTGGATGAAGAGCCGTCCGTTCACGGAGAGGGGGCCGACGGCGCCGGCATGGCGGTTCACCATCTGGCCGGGACCGGGGTCGCCATACCAGAGCACGCTGAGGCCGCCCTTGATGCGCTCGTCCTCGTTGCTCGAAGTGTTGGCGGCGTTGCCGTATTGGTGCGACCACGCGCCCGCGCCGGGCAACGCCGCGCGCACGAGCCGCGTCCAGTTTCCTTCACTGGTGACGACGGCTTTCTCGGCGGTGAGTTTCGTCGCGGCGAGCCACGCCGGGATCGTCTGGCGCGCCTTTGCCTTCACCGCGTCGGACGCGTTGTCAGGCACGCCGAGGCAGAGTGCGCCGCCGATGGGCTTGAGGTTGCGCGCGACGTCCGCCGGGATGCCGGGCATGTCGCCCGTGAGCAGCAGGCTGTCTGACACGATGAGATTCGCGAAGTAGCTCGCATAGGGAATCACCGACAAGTCCAGCCGGTCCACCGTGATGCGCGAGCCGTAGAGGCCGGTCTTGAGGAGGGCGGCGCGGGACGACTTCACCTTCCGCTCGTCCGGCTCGATGCCGTAGATCATCAGCGCGCTGCGCTTGGCCAGCTCATGTGCGAGGCGGCCCTGCTCGTTGCCGACGACGAGGCAGAAGCCGCTCTTGACGCCGGTCTGCTGGAGGATCTTCTCCGCGGCGGCGGCATACACCGGAGAGAGCGCGTCCTGCGGGAACGGATCGGCGACGAGTCTCGGCGTGGCGTCCACCACGGCTGGCAGCGACTTCCGGCTTGTGTCGGCAAACGCGTAGATCCTGCCCCGCGTCGTGCTGACGACGAGGTGGCCGTCCGACACCGCAAGCCCGCGCGCATCGCCTTCGACGGCGGATTTCCAGAGCGGCTCTCCCGTTTCGGCGTCGAGCGCGACGACCTCGCCCTGGCCGCCGACGATGAGCGTGCCGCCCGCGAGGATGAGCGCGGACTCGTGTTTCGAGGGCCGACGCCATTTCACGCCCACGTCCGCCGCGTTCGCGATCTGTTTCTTCATGTCGGCAAACTGGTCCTTCTTCTTCTGGTAGTCGGCGCGCTTCGTCTCGTAGCGCACACCGGCGGCGGCGAGCGCGGATTCACGCTTCGCGGCCTCGGCCTGGGCCGTCTTGTATTCGGCGGACCCTGTCTTGCCAGCGGCAGTGAGCGCCCTCACTCCCTCGCGGGCCGCCTTCAATTCCGCCTCGATTTTCTGCACGGTCTTCAATTCTGAAAGCGCCGGGTGCTTCTTCAAGTCCGCCTCCAGGTTTTTGACGGCCAGCTCCAGCTTGTGCCGTTCGCGCGTGCCCGCCGCGTGGCGCACGAGATCCACGGCGGTGACGTCCTTCCCGTTCGCCATGTAGCCCCTGTCGCCGGCGAGCGTCATCTGACGGCCCTGAAACCAGCCGAAGCCGGACTTCCCCTTCGCCTGGTCGAGCGCGAGAATCTGGTGCTCGCCCACGGCGAAAATCTGGTCGTCCGCGAGAAACGCCTGCGTGCCGCCGATCTGACCGCCGGCGTCGCCGCGCCAGCCGGGCTGCGGCTTGTTGATGAACTCGCCGGTCTGGCGGTTGAAGGCCGACGCAAGCGAACGGCCCGAGGGCACGAACAGCGTCTCCTTCGTCGCAAGCAGGTAGCCCTGCGGCGAAAGGTCGTTGCGCCCGGCGTCCTCCTGGCTGATGCGGTCGTTCTTCCAGACCACCTTCCCCGTCGCGGCCTCGACCGCGTAGAGGTAGACCGTTTCATGCGGGAAGACGCCCGCGCCGAAGAAGGCGATCCCGTCGTCCACCAGCACCCCCGTCCGCACAGGCCAGCGCGAAATCATCCGACCGCGCGCGAGGATGCGCTCGTCGTTCGGTCCGGCACGGAGTTGCCAGACCACCTTGCCCGTGGCCGCGTCGAGGCAATACACATGGCCGTCATCCGACCCGATGAACACGCGCCCGCCCACGACCATCGGCGCGAGACGGATTGGCCCGTCGGTGAAGAACGCCCATTCCACGCCGCCCGTGGCGAGGTTCCGGCATTGGATCCGCCCGTCCACCGACGACCCGGAGAACACGCGGCCGCCCGCGATGGCGACGTGAAACACATCGTCGAAACGGACGCGGTTCCGCAGGTCCATGCCCTCGTAAAGCCGGCCGTCCTCGCCCGCCCAGGCGAGTTGCGGCGCGGTGGGCGAGGTGCTCACCCAACGCTGGAGGAGCGGCGCGGAAAGCGGCTCGGCGGTGTGGCCGACACGCGAGCTGTCGTGCAGATACGTGGGCCAGTCGGCGCGGACCAGCGAGGCTGCGAGACACAGCGCGGCTGCCAGGAGCGAACGGAGGAGGGCGGAGTTCATGGGCGGATTTGACGGAATGCTTGCGGGTGCCGTTACAAAGGATTGCCGCCACTTTCTCCCAGCTATCAGTCGGCGCAGCAATCAAATAGTGCCCTCGCATTC
>JBAYGL010000269.1:0-7313 GCA_041666725.1 Limisphaerales bacterium | reverse complement strand
CTTCGCTCCTGTTTTCTTGAAGATCGGCGGACAATCGCCGAAACTATGCGGCCATGACCAACACGCCGAACCCACACGACCCTTTCCGTGAAGCGCGCCGGGATGCCGGCGTCCTGCAATGCCCGTTTCAGGGCGAAAAGTTGCCCATGATCCTGCGGCATGCGGATGTCCGCGAGGCGGCCAAGGATTGGAAGACCTACAGCTCGGACGCACCGTTTCGCGTGCCCATCCCATCGGAAGAAGAAGTGCGGTCGATGCGCCAGTTGCCCATCGAGACCAATCCGCCGGAGCACACGGATTATCGCGCCATCGTGGAGCCGTTCTTCCAGCGGGCCAAACAGCCTGACGTGATCGCCAAGGTGGAGGCGTTGATCACGGGAATGGTTTCGGCCGCGCTGGGACGGGAATCCATCGAGATCGTCAACGAATTTGCATTGCCCGTGCAGTCGCGCGCCCTCACCCACCTGCTCAACGTGCCGGAGTCGGAGGCGGACACGTGGATCGGCTGGGGCATCCACGTCTTCAAGGTCACGGGCGGCGAGTTCAAGAAGGGCACGGTGCTGGAAGACTACCTGCACAGGCAGTTCGACCGCGCCGAGGCCAATCCGGGCGACGACCTGTTCAGCGCGCTCGTGAAAGCCCGCTATCGCGGCCGGCCGCTGACGCGCGAGGAGATGATGGGCTTCGGCAACCTCACCTTCGCCGGCGGGCGCGACACGATCATCCACAGCATTTCCTCCATCATCGCCTACTTCGGCCGGAACCCCGCCGCCCTGGAGTATTTGCGGGGAGACCCGAAGCGCATCGTCCACGCGGGCGAGGAGTTTTTCCGCGTCTTCATGCCGTTGACGCACATCGGGCGCGTGTGTCCGGTGGAAACGGACGTGCACGGTGTGAAGGTTCCGCCCGGCGGACGCGTGTCGCTTGGCTGGGCCTCGGCGAACTTCGATGAAACGGTCTTCGACGCGCCGGAGGAAATCCGCCTGGATCGCAAACCCAATCCGCACATCTCCTTCGGCTTCGGCACGCACCTCTGCCTGGGCGCGCCGCACGCGCGCCTGATCGTGCGCAGCCTGTTGCAGACGCTCGTCGAACGCGTGGCGGAGATCAACGTGTTGGAGGCGAAGGAACATGTCGAGCACGAGCCCCGCTACGAGCGGACAAACGGCTTCGATTCGCTGACCGTCGCCTTCAAGGCACGCTGAAAGACCGCGCGTCGCGGCTTGCCAGCCGGTGGCCGCCGTGCTGTTCTCCGTTCGTTCCATAACTCCACTGACACCATGAATCGCCGCCAATTCCTCCGCCGCTCCACCACCGCCGCCGTCGGCGTGCTCGGCTTCCCGGCCGTCCTCCGCAGCGCGTCGCCCAACTCCATGCTCCAGGTCGCCTGCATCGGCGTCGGCGGCATGGGCGGAGCCACGATGAAGGGCGTGGCCAGCCACGCGAAGGTGAAGATCGTCGCGCTGTGCGACGTGGACACCGCCTTCATGGAACCCGCCGCCAAGACGCATCCCGACGCGTCGCGGCATCGCGACTGGCGCGAGCTGCTGGGCGGCCATGCCGGCAGGTTCGACGCCGTCACCATCGGCACGCCGGACCACATGCACGCCGCGCCGGCCGTGACGGCGTTGCGCGCAAAGAAGCATCTTTATTTGCAGAAGCCCATGGCCACCACGCTCAACGAGTGCCGCGTCATCACGCAGGAGGCGGCCAGGGCGGGCGTGGTCACCCAGCTCGGCAACCAGGGCCGCTCCAGCATCGAGAGCCGCACGGCCGTCGAACTCATCCGCCGCGGCGTGATCGGCAAGATCAAGGAGGTCATCCTCTGGGAGAACAAGCCGTTGAGCTGGTGGCCCAAGAACACCGGGCTGCGCGCCCAGGGCGACGCCATCCCGGCGGGCCTCGACTGGGATTTGTGGCTTGGCGTGCAGCAGCCGCATCCATACCTCGCGAACACGTATCACCCGAAGAACTGGCGTGCCTGGATCGACTTCGGTTGCGGCGAGATGGGCGACATGGGCTGCCACCACTTCGACACCAGCTTCGACGCGTTGAAGCTCACAGCGCCGTTGCGCGTGCGCCAGACCACGCCGGGCAGCAGCGGGCCGTTGTGGGGCGAGAAGCGTGTCGTCGAAATGATCTTCCCCGGCAGCGACATCACCGCCGGCAAGACCGTGCAGCTCACCTGGCACGATGGGGGCATCGAGCCGGATCGCAGCAAGATCAAGCTGCCTGCGGGCATGGACAAACTGCCCGCGTCCGGCACGTATTGGATTGGCGAGCGCGGCGCGATTTTCAAGAACTACGGAGCCCATCTGCCCGTGGTGCTGTCAGGGGAAAACCTCCCCGCAGGCAAGAACCCCCTGGGCCTCAAGCCGCAGGACCACTATCACGACTGGGTGGACGCCATCCTCGAAGGCCGCAAGGCCTGCGATGAATTCACCCACGGCGGCCCGCTCACCGAGGCCGTCCTTGTCGGCGCGATGGCAGACCGCCTTGCCGGCGACTGGCTGGAGTGGGACCGCGCGGCGCTGAAGTTCACGAACAATTCCAAGGCCACCGCGCTCGTCCGCCGCGCCTACCGCGACGGTTGGAAGGTGCCGGGACTCGGCTGAGTCCGGGCATGAAACCGAGCTTTCTCACCCGGGCTTGCTGGTTGTCCTGCCATGCACACTGCCTGGCGCGGAGCCAGGCGGCCCCGCATGACAGCCCTTCAACCTCGCCAGCGACATCAGCGAGCAGCACGGCGTCGCCGCGCTCAGGAGACAACACGAAGCCTTGAGCACCGGCACGGACGCCAGCTGCCGCACAAAACCAATTTGAACCAATCCATGAAACACCTTGTTATACCATTTCGGAATGGAAGTCGGTGGAATCGGAGGCGGACCACGACGCACCTTGCCTCCCTCTCCCTTCATCGGATGAGGGGAGAGGGCCGGGGTGAGGGGTCGCGTGCGTCGGCGTTGGTGGCCACACCCCTCATCCGGCCTGTGGCCACCTTCTCCCCTCCTCCGAGGAAGGGAGAAGGCACGGTGCGTGAGCTTCAGTTCGCATTCCACCGACTTGCACTGCGAATTGGCATTACCCCCCTGATTGCCTCCTTGCTCCTCCCGCTGACGCTGCTCGCCGCGACGGAGCAGGTCGGCCCGTGGAATCTCATCGAGTTGAAGCGCCCGCCAACGATGCACTGGCTGGCGCAGACCGGCGCGGTGCATTCACTTCTCTACGCAGGCGAAAAGTTCAAGGGACACGACACCGAGGTGTTTGCGTTCTACGCCTCCCCCGCGACGCTCGGCGAGGCGAAGGCGGGCGAAACGTTTCCAGGCGTGGTGCTGATCCACGGCGGAGGAGGGACGGCGTTTGCGGAGTGGACTTACCTGTGGGCGAAGCGCGGCTACGCGGCGATCGCGATGGATCTGGCGGGCTCGCGTCCACCCGATCCCGCATTCGATCCGAAGACCGGCACGCCGCGCTCGAACGCGCACGACCAGAAGACGCGCACGCGCCTTCCCAATGGCGGCCCGAGCCACGGGCATCCGGAAAAGTTCGACAGCATCGGCGGCGACGTGTCCGACCACTGGCCTTATCACGCTGCGGCGAGCGTCATCCGCGCCCATTCGTTGCTGCGGTCGTTCCCCGGGGTGATCGCAGATCGCACGGCGGTGACGGGCATCAGCTGGGGCGGCTACACAACCTGCCTGGCGGCCTCGCTTGATGATCGCTTCAAGGCGGCGGTGCCCGTGTATGGCTGCGGCTTTCTCCACGAGGGCGAGTCGGTGCAGAAACCCTCCATCGACAAGCTCGGCGACCGGCGGGACGCGTGGGTGAAAGCTTACGACCCGTCGAGCCTGCTGCCGCGATGCCGCGTGCCGGTCCTCTGGGTGAACGGCTCGGGCGATGTCCACTACCCGCTCGACAGTTACCAGAAGAGCTTCGACGCCGTGCCCGGCCGCAAGCAGATGCGCATCGAGGTGAACATGCGCCACGGCCATCCGTCCGGCTGGGCACCGCAGGAGATCGGCCTGTTCATCGACTCGTTCTGCCGCGACGGCAGGGCGCTGCCGGTGCCGGGAAAACCGGCCGCAGAGGGCGACCAGGTCCGGCTGCCGTTCACCAGCGTCGTGCCCGTGAAATCGGCCGTGCTGCATTACACGACCGACACCGGCCTCCGCTCCAAGCGCGCCTGGAGGGACCTTCCCGGGCAGGTTGGCAACGGCGTCGCCACCTTCCCGAAACCGCCTGCCGATGCGAACACGTGGTTCATCGCGCTCACCGACGAGCGCAATGCGATGGTCACGAGCCCCGTCCAATTCCAGCCATGAAAAAAATCGCCCCGCTCATCGCCGCCCTGCTGCTCAACAGCGCCGGGATCGGGACGGTTGAATCCCTGGCCGCCCAAACGGACAAACCCAACATCATCTTCATCCTCGCCGACGACATCGGCTACGGCGACTTCGGATGCTACGGCGCGACAAAGATCAGGACACCCAACGTGGACCGGCTCGCGAGGGAAGGCCTGCGGTTCACGGATGCGCATTCGCCATCGGCGGTCTGCACACCGACCCGTTACGCGTTCATGACAGGCGAGTATGCCTGGCGCAGGAAAGGCACGGGCATCCTCCCGGGCATCGCCGGGCTCATCGTCGAGCCCGGGCGCAGGACCGTGGCGTCGCTGCTCAAGCAGTCGGGCTACGCGACGGCCGTTGTCGGCAAATGGCATCTCGGACTCGGCACCACGCCGACGGATTACAACGTGGAGATCAAACCGGGGCCGCTGGAGATCGGGTTTGATTACTCATGGATCATTCCCGCCACGGGCGACCGGACGCCGTGCGTTTGGGTGGAGAACCGCCGCGTGGTCAATCTCGATCCGGCCGACCCGATCAAGCTCGACTACTCCGTGCAGCGCGGTGAGCCGCGATCCTTCGTCAACGGCATCCCGCGCATCGGCGGGCAGACCGGTGGCAAAGCCGCGCTGTGGAAGGACGAGGAGATCGCCGACGTGCTGGCCGCCAGGAGCATCGCCTTCATTGAAGAACATCGCACCGGGCCATTCTTCCTCTACCTCGCCACGCATGACATCCATGTGCCACGGGTGCCCAATGCGCGGTTCAAGGGCACGAGCCAGGCCGGCGTGCGCGGTGACGCGGTGCATTCCTTTGACTGGACCGTGGGCCGGGTCATGGACGCACTCGCGCGCCTGAAGCTTGTCGAGAACACCCTGCTCATCGTCACGAGCGACAACGGCGGCACGCTCGACAACAACGGGCCCGACAAGGAACACGGCGTGGGCGATCCCGACGGAAACAACGGCCACCCGCACAACGGCGTGTTGCGCGCCGGCAAGGGCAGCACCTACGAAGGCGGCACGCGCGTTCCCTTCATCGCCCGCTGGCCCGGCCGCATCCAGCCCGGCACCTCCGATGCGCTTGTTGCGCATGTGGACATGCTTGCCTCCTTTGCCGCGCTCACCGGCCAGACGCTCGCGACCGCCGACGGTCCCGACAGTTTCAACGTCCTGTCCGCGTTGCTCGACGGCAAGGCCGGACGCGATCATCTCGTCGAGCACGGCAGAGGCCTGGCACTTCGCCAGGGCAGTTGGAAATTCCTTCCGGCCCAAGGCGCTGACTCCGGCAAGAAAGCCAGGAAGAACGAAAAGGGCGGCGCACCATCCCCCGGTGAACTTTACGACCTCGGCAAGGACATCGGCGAATCGTCGAGCATCGCGAGCCGGCATCCCGAAATCGTGGCGAAGATGGGAAAGCTCCTCAATGAACTCCAGGCGGCGGGAAGAAGCCGCCCCTGATCGCCAGGAGCAGCCGCTTCACAACCGACGGGCAACGGGACAGATAATCAATTGCGCGGCCCGCCGTTGCTGTTCACGCTGCCGGGCATGACGCGCGCCAAAGCCCCCTGGGCCTTTGCACTCATCTACACCGCACTGTCGATGGCGACAGAGATCGTGTTGATCGTCGTCTTCCACCTCAAAATCCCGAGGCACAACGCGATCATCGCGCCGATCATCCTGACTTTTCCACCGCTGCTGGCCGCATGGATCGCCGGCCGCCAGTCCCGCAGGGAGCTTGTCATCCTGGCGGCCCTGACCGCAGTGCTGACGGTAATCGTGACGGGGACGGTGACTCGCTTCACCGGTGTCTCCACCGGATTGCTCGAACCCCTCATCAACCGTCCGGTCGCAGGCTTTCTCGCAATCGTCATTGCCAACGCCTTGCGAAAAAAGCCGGTCTAGCTGGGTGGCATAAGACGGCAAGTCCCGTCATGCCGCCGGACGTGACCTGCCCCTCGGAAGCGATTTGGAACTTGGTCGGCCCGGAAAGCGTCTGATCCTGAAAGTGAAAGCATTCGCCCCCCACAACATGAAGCTGACACTCAATCCAACGCCCGGAATCGCCGTGCCGGTGAGCCCCTCCCAGCCCGGGCGAACTGCGCACGGCTGAATGCTTTCAAGCAGTTTCCGCCAACCCACACTCATGAAACCAAACAATATGAATCCTAACACAGTTGTCCCGGCATCTCGCCGCCGGTTTTTCACCACGCTCGCCGCCGCATCGGGTGTCATTTCCACAAGTGCCTTGTCGGCAGCGGAGGGCGGCACTTCCCCCGGCTTTCACGAGGCGGCACACAGCCTCCCGCTCAACTCGGATGCCGAGGTCATCGTCTGTGGGGCCGGACCGGCGGGAGTGGCCGCCGCGATCACGGCGGCGCGTGCGGGCGCCAGGGTGCGGCTGTTTGAAGTGCATGGCGCGCTCGGCGGCGTATGGACTTCCTCGCTGCTGGGCTACCTGCTCGATTTCAACAAGCCGGGATTCAATCAGGAACTCGTCCGGCGGCTGCGCGAGCGTGATGCCATCAACGGCGAGGGGAAGGACGGCCTCAGTTACCAGCCGGAGGAAATGAAGGTGTTGCTGGATGAACTCTGCACGGCCGCCGGCGTGAAGGTGCAACTGCACACCCGCGTGGCCTCCGCGCACCGTGAGGGCCGCAACCTGACGACCCTCATCACCGAATCCAAGTCCGGCCGTCAGGCATGGCGCGCCCCCGTGTTCATCGACACCACGGGCGACGGGGATCTCGGCGCGCTCGCGGGATGTGAATTCGAGATCGGCGAGGCCAGGTCCTGCCCCTGTCAGCCGTTGAGCATGTGCGCGCTGCTCACAGTGAAGGACGCGGCGGCCTTGGTGAAAGTCATTCACGGGACCGGCAGCAAGACCAAAGGTCACTACCAGTCCAAGATGGAGTTCCTCGCCGAGATCCGCCGCGCGGGACTGGATCCCAGCTATGGACATCCGACG
>JBAYGL010000268.1:0-7343 GCA_041666725.1 Limisphaerales bacterium | reverse complement strand
TCTCCCTTCGCGGAGCGAGGGGAGAAGGTGGCCGCAGGCCGGATGAGGGGTGTGCCACCCACGCCGGCGCGGCCAACCCCTCACCCCGGCCCTCTCCCCTTGCTCCGCAAAGGGAGAGGGAGGAGCGCAGTTCCCCGCGCCTGGATTCACCGGTAATTGGTATTACGCCTTCTCCACGCCCTTCTGCCACGCCGGCGGGTTGGACAACTTGAAGAGCATCTCGCCCGCCTTGCGCACGAGGAGCACGCCCTCGGCCTCGCGATTCGCGAAACTCTCGATGTCAATCGTCGCCGGGTCGCGGTAGCCCATGTTGATGCGTTCGCAAACCTCGCGCGGGATGCCGGTGGCGAGCGTGACCTTGATGCGGCACTTCTCGACGCCGTTCTCAAACGTGCCGATGCCGCGCACATGGGTGCTGTGCGCGAGCACGCCCCACGGGTAATCCTTGAACTTGTCCCACTGCTTCAGGAAGTAGTCGCGGCAGTGGTAGCCGATGGCGTGCATGGTCTTGTTGTGCGTGACGCTCACCTCGGTGACGTGCGGGGCGTGGATGATCAACTCGCCGCCGTCGGCCACGACGGGTTCGAGCTTATACATCGCCTTCCCGGCGGTCCAAACGTCCTCATACATCTTCGGCGCGCAGGAGAGGACTGTTTGGTATGGGCGGTCGCGGAAGACGATGTGTTCGGCGCGCGACACATCGGCCGCAGCATCCCACGCGGCCTCCGGCGAACCGATGAACAGGCCTGCGAGCGACTTGTCCGGACGCACCACCATCGCCATGCAGAGCTTGCTGACCTTCACCATCGCGCCCACGCGGTCCACCACGCGGCGGACGGGCGTCCACTTGTTGCCGATGGTCATGGGGTTGGTAACGCAGCCACCGAGCCAGTGGAAGAAGTTCAGAATCTCCGGCCCCGCGACGCCAGGGAACAGATACTTGTTGCCGCCACTGAACCCGACGACCTCGTGCGGGAACACCGGGCCGATGATGACGACCTGGTCGTAGTCGAAGACGCGCTTGTTGATCTCGACCGGCACATCCAGCTCGAACAGGCCGTCGGACAGCTCGCGCGTGTCGGCTTTCGTGAGCGTGCCGACGTTGCGGAGCGCGGCGGGGTTGTCCCACTCGTGGTTGAAGAAGCGCACCGCGCCGTAGGTGCTCGCGCGCTCGGTGGCGGAGATTTCCAGCCGGTCGCAAATCGCCGCCTCGCTCATGGGTTGGTGCGTGCCGAGCGCGATGAGGATGTCGAAGTTGGCCGTGACCGCGCCGATCTGCTTGAACAGCGTCTGAAACATCAGCCCCACCGGCGCGGTGCGCGTGGCGTCGGGCACGATGAGCAGCACCTTCCTGCCGCGATAATCCTTGGCCGGACACGCCTGTGCGACGAGGTCGGTGACTTGGCCGGGGGAGACTGTGGAGCCTGTGGTGGCGGTGGAGCGAAGGAGGTTCATGGAGGGAAATTCAAACTGAAAAATGCAAAGTGCAAATTTCAAATTGGCGGATGGGTGGTTCGGTTGGTTTTCGCGGTGAGCACCGACTTGGCAAGAATGCGGGAGAGCTGTTCAGATTCATCAAGTGTTTCGGCGACTTTGCTGACGGGCAGCAGCCCGGCCTTGCCGATGAAACGCAGCCAGCCACGGGTTTCCCGAAGCTCTTTCAACGCGATGTTGAGCTTGTGGATGAAGTCGGCGCGGCTTTCCCCGGCGCAACCTTCATCGTAGTTGGGGCTGCTGAAGTCCCGCATCGGACCAACTGTCCTGCCACATGCCGTCCTAGCCGCGTGTCCGGCAGCGCATCCACGACCTTTCCCACCCGGGCCGCAAAATCCCACAACCGCTCAGAAAGGTCATTCGAAGTCATACCGTCCGCCCCGCCGGGCTTGGCTCAATTTGAAATTTGCACTTTGCAATTTCCAATTTGCATTTCCTCAGATGGTCTGGCTCAAAAACCCGCCATCCACCCGGATGTCCGTGCCCGTCACGAAGCTGCTGGCCTTGTGGCTGGCGAGGAAGAGGCACGCGCCGATCAGTTCGTGCGACTCGCCGAAGCGGTTCATCGGCGTGTGGCCCCAGATGGACTTGGTGCGCGCCGTGGGCGAGCCGTCCTCGTTGAAGAGCAGCTTGCGGTTCTGCTCGGCGGGGAAGAAGCCCGGCGTGAGAGTGTTCACGCGCACGCCCTTCGTGGCCCATTCGCGTGCAAGGAACTGCGAAAGGTTCAGCACCGCCGCCTTGGCCGCCGAATAGGTCACGACGCGGGAGAGCGGCAGGTGTGCGGAGACGCTGGCGATGTTGATGATGCTGCCGCGCCCGCGCTTGCACATCGCGGGGCCGAACTCCTGGCAGGGCAGAAGCACGCCGCCGGCGAGGTTGAGGTCGAAGTTCGCCTGCCAGTCGGCGAGCTGAATCTGCTCAAACGGACGCTCGGGCGTGACCGTGACCTGCGGCGCGTTGCCACCGGCGGCGTTCACGAGAATCGTCGGCGCGCCGAGCCTGGCCTCGATTTGCTCGTGCGCCTCGGTGAGCGAGCAGCGGGAGATGGCGTCGCAGTTGAAGAAGGCGGCCGTGCCGCCCCTGGCTTGGATGGCCTTCACGCGCGCCTCGCCGCGCTCGGCGTTGCGACCGAGGACCGCCACCTTCGCTCCGGCTTCGCCGAGTCCGTCCGCCAGTGCGCCACCGAGCACGCCGGTGGCACCGATGACGATGGCCACTTCACCCTGCAAATCGAACAAGCTCATAGTCCCCGCACGATGGCGAATTCACGCCAGACGGTGAAGGAAAATGTCGGCACCTGGGGCAGTCGGGGCGCACTGCCCCCGGAGCGCGGCGTTCACGCCGCAGAAGGCTGCGAGTGGACGAAACGCCCCGGCAATTTGGAGTGGTTTCTGCGCCACCCACCCTGCTGCGGCGTGAACGCCGCGCTCCTTCGGGGGCAATGTCAGCATGCACCCGCGGCCAGCGGCTGCCGCCGCGTAAGAACACTGGCAGGATTACAAGTATTCCCAGCGATCGAACATCGCGGCCTGGCCGCAGCGGGCTCCGGATGCGTCGAGCAGGTTCCACACAACCGCCTGGGTGATGCGGAAACGCCGGCCGGACTTCGAAATGCGCACGCCCGAGTAGTTGGCGATGTGCCCGTGCTGCGTGACCTCGGCCAGCAGCCGCGCGCGCTCCTCGCGGGCGACCGGTTCGGCGGTCAGGCGCGATGGCGTGCGGGTGATTTCGTCCCAGGACATTTCCCAGAGGGAGAGCGCGGCGCGGTTGCCGTAGTTGAGCACCGGGTCGGCCTGCGTGCCGTGGGAGACAAGGACGAAGCGCGCGTCGAACAAGGCTTCAGCCAATGCCTGCGGCTTCGTGGCACCTGGCAGCAAATCGCGTCCGAGCCAATGCCGGAAACTTCCCGCCAGCGTGGCGGCGTGCGCCACGGCCCAATCCGTTGCCCAAGGTTCACCCATGTCGGGCGGCAGGGTATCAGGGAGATGGGAGCGGCTCCACATCGCTCTGGGTGCGTCGTTGGGTGCCTGCAAATCCGCCTCCTGACCTCGGCGGCTACGGGTTTCAGCGCAGGGAGCGGAGGAGCTGCTCCACGCGCTCGAGGTCAACGCCGCGCGGGTGGTTTTCCAGGAGCCAGAGGAGGTCGAGACGGCCGCCTTCGGAATCGTCGTTTTGCAGGCGCAGGAGGGCGCGGCCGATGCGGTCGCCGGCGGATTCAGGAGAGAGGGTGACGATGAGTTCCTGATAGCGGAGCATCGCGGCGCTGTCGTTGGCCCTGCGCGCGGCGCTGAGCAGGTTGCGCAACATGCGGACGATGATCGCGCGCTTGGTGGCGGGCTGTAGGTCTTCGTCGGCGAACTGGAGGGAGCGCACGGGCGGGACCACCGCGCCGCCGTCGAAGACATCGATGAGCTGCCGCTCGCCCTTCTGCGGCGTGTGCAAAACCATGAAGTGGCCGGGCACGGGCGCGCCGGTCACGGTGTCCAGGCCGATGCGGCGGGCCAGCTCGAGGAAGACCACGGACAGGGTGATGGGGATGCCTTCGCGGTCGTCGAGGACTTCGTTGATGTAGCTGTTGGCGCGGTTGTCGTAATCGCTGCGGCTGCCGTGAAAACCGTTCTCCTCGAAGAGGAATTTCTTCAACGCCCTGAGCTTTGCCTCGTCGTCGGGCATGGCGGCGAACTGGCAGGTGATGTCCCGGGCCATGTCGTCAAGCTGGCGGCGGTAGGCGTCGAGATCGAGTTCCTCGTTGTCCAGTTTCGCGAGCAGGAGGGCGGCGTGAAAGAGGTCGATCTTCGTCTCCGGCTGGTCGAGTTCGCGGAGCAGCGCGGCCTCGATGTCACGGTGGTGCACGGTGCGGGCGAGCTTGCGCAGCTGGGCGACTTCCTTTTCCAGCCGGTCGGCCCGCGCGATGAGCACGGCGCGGCTGGCCGGGGCGTTGGTCTGGAGCGACCGGAGAAGTTGCTCGTCGGGCGGCGTCGAGAGCGATTCGATCTGCCGGAGGATGCCGTTTTCCAAGGGCGTCGCGGTGCTGGCGGCGGGGATGGAGCTGGCGACCTGGAAATGTTTGAACGCGGCCTTGGTGTCCCGGAACTTGGCCAGGCCGACCTTGCCGTTGCGCAGTTCCTTGTCGTCCGACTCGATGGTCAGGTGGTCGTTCACATAACAGAGGAGGCGGTCGGCTTCGACGCGGACCTTGATCGTGTTCCACTCGCCGGGCCGGTAGTGAGGCGAAGGAACGGACTTGAGGATGCTCCAGGAGTAGACGGTCGGCCCGTCGAAGCGCGTGAGCCGGAGCTGGCCGCCGGTGGGATAAAAGCCGTAGTGCAAGTCGCCGCCGTCGGAGGCCACGATCAATCCGGCCGCGCCGCCTTCGTTGTCGAGCTTCACGGTGACGGCAACCTCGTAGGGCAAATCGGGCACGTCACGCTGGTTCAGGCACAAGGCGCGCCCGCCGAAGCCCTTGCCCACGCCCTCGACGGAGATGCGCCCGGCCTTCTGCGACCAACGTGCGCCCATGAGCGGCTGCCACTCGCGCGGGTTGAGATTGCCGATGGTGAGCCAGCGCGCGATGGGGACGGGGTTGGGCTTGGCGAGGAGGGGCTTCAGCACGTTGATGGGCATCGCAAAACCGAGGTTTTCGGTGAGCGCGGACTTGAGCGTGAGCACGCCGTGGACGCGGCCCTGCATGTCGAGAAGCGGGCCGCCGCTGTTGCCCGGCTCGATGGGGATGGCGAGCTGGATCATCTCGTCGGCGTCCAGATCGCCGGCCTTGACCTCGCGGCGCGCGGAGACGACGCCGGAGACGACGCTGAAGTCGAGGCCGCGCGGGTTGCCCATCGCCACGATGGCCGCGCCCTGCTCCAGCGTCTCGGAGTCGCCGAGCGGCAGCGCGGGCAGCCCCCTGGCGTCAATGCGGATCAACGCAAGGTCGGAGCGGCGGTTCCAGGCGTGCACCTCGGTCACGTCAAACTTCCTCCCGTCGGCAAACTGCACGGAGATGGGCCGCGCCTCGCCGATGACGTGCAGCGAGGTCGCGATGAGCCCATCCGGCGACACGACGAAGCCCGAGCCGGTTCCCTCAACCGAGCCGTCGCGCCCGGTGAACGCGATGATGACCAGCGAGGGTTTCACGCGTGCGGCGATGTCCTTGACGGAAAGCGCGGCCGAGTTGGTTCCGGCGGGAGCGGGAACGGGTTTGCTGACGGCGGGCTGGGCGGCCCTGGCTCGATTCATCAGCAACGTCCCGGGCTTGTCCTGGGCGGAGGCGATAGTCGCGAAAAGGATGGCGGCAATGAAACCCATCAGTCGCCCGCTCAAAAAGAAGGTGCCGGAGGACGCGTCAGCGTCTTGGAGTGCGGCGGTCCTCTGCCGCTTTTGTCCACGATGGAAAAGCGCCAGAGGGCTGGCGCAGTCCAAGACCTGGCGGTTCCGGGTTGCGTCGTGGGGGAAGCCGCGCGTCGGATTGCAGTTTGGTGAAGAAGATTCGGAGCTGACGCGCGGCACGTTTGTTGGATGGTCGGGGTGATTGAAAATTCAGCGGGCTGTTCCTATCTTCACCGCGTGGCCACGATCATTGAACTGCCGGACGTTGTCCGCGAGGAAGAAACGAAGTCGAAGGAGAACCTCGACCCCGGCTACCTCGTGATCTGCTGGGACGATCCGGTAAACCTGATGGATTACGTCACGCACGCCTTTCAGATCGTCTTCGGCTGGAAGAAGGAAAAGGCCGAGTTCCACATGCTGGAGGTGCATGAAAAGGGCAGCAGCGTGCTGGCCCGCGAGTCGATGGAACGCGCGGAATTTTACGTGCATGAGCTGCAGAAGCACCAGCTCCACGCCACGATGGAGCCGGCCAGGTGAGACTGGTCGGAGCCAGCGACGGGCAGTTTGTCTTCCGCTTCTCGAAGCGCGAGCGGGCATTGCTCACGCACGCGCTCCAGATGTTTCCCGCCGGCAACGGCCCCGTCGCGCCGCTCTCGAAGGGCGGGGATGAGCAGAAGCTGGCCGAGCACGAGCTGCTGCTCGCTGAAGCCCTCGCCGAACAGCGCAAGGAGCACCGGCGGCTCGTGGACGCGTTCCTCGGCGAACAGGGGCGTTTCACCGAGGACAAGAGCGGCTTCCGGCTGCGCCTGACCACCGCGCAGATGCACTGGCTCCTGCAAGTGTTGAACGAGGTGCGCGTCGGCCTCTGGGTGAAGCTGGGCCGCCCTGCGGAGCTGGCCCCGCTGGCGCTGACCGGACAGATCGAGTCCGTCGTCACCATGGAAATTTGCGCGCTCTTCCAGACGCGATTGCTGGCGGCATTGTCCAGTAGTTCGTAATCAGTATTCAGTCTCCAGTCGCCGCGCGTCTCTCCCCACTGATTACTGAACACTGAATACTGTGCCCGCCCCCGTCCTCCTCGACGACCGCCTCTGGTTTCCCGACGCCCGGGACGCGCTGAAGCGCGGACCTTACGCGGGCCTGGTGGCCGCCGGCGGTGACATGTCCGTGCCGCGACTGCTGCTCGCGTATCGGAGCGGACTGTTCCCGTGGACGGCGGACCCGGTGACGTGGTGGTCGCCGGACCCGCGCGGCATCATCGAGCTGGACCAGTTCCACGTTTCGCGCAGCCTTGCGCGCACGCTGCGGAAGGGCGGCTTTGAAGTCACCTTTGACCGCGCCTTCCGCGAGGTCATCACGGCGTGCGCCAAGACCCGGCGGCCCGGCGGGTGGATTTCACCGGAGTTCGTCACCGCCTACACCGCGTTGCACCAGGCCGGCCATGCCCACAGCGTCGAGTGCTGGAAGTCGGGGGAATTGGTCGGCGGGGTGTATGGCGTGGTGGTGGGCGGATTGTTTGCCGG
>JBAYGL010000267.1:0-7352 GCA_041666725.1 Limisphaerales bacterium | reverse complement strand
GAGCGAGGCCGAGCTGAAGGCCATGCTCTTCGGCTGGCGCGTGGTGAAACACCTCAAGAGCAACGCCATCCTCTACAGCGCCGCCGACCGCACGCTCGGCGTGGGCGCGGGCCAGATGAGCCGCGTGGACAGCAGCCGCATCGCCGTGTGGAAGGCGGGCGAAGCCGGGCTCGCACTCAAAGGCAGCGTCGTGTGCAGCGACGCCTTCTTCCCGTTCCCCGACGGCCTCATCGCCGCCGCCGAAGCGGGCGCGACCGCCGCGATTCAGCCCGGCGGTTCCGTAAAAGACCCCGAAGTCATCGCCGCCGCCAACGAGCGGGGCGTGGCGATGGTCTTCACCGGCACGCGGCATTTCCGGCACTGAAATCGGACTCGCGCTGGCTGAAGTTGAAGTTGCCGGCAAGTTCAGGCACGTTTGCGCCACGAATTCCGCAGCCATCATCGAGGAAATCCGCCAGCTGCCGCCGGCGGGTCAGGCGGAGGTCATCCACTTCGCCCTGAGGCTGGCACGCGAGCGTGCGCTGACGCAGGATGAACTGACCAGCCTCGCCCGCAGAATGGTCGAGTCCGACGATCTGGCCGAGGTCGAGAAGCTCAAGAGCGCCATTACCCGCGGCTTCTACGGGGAACCGGCCCATGCCTGAAATCCGCCGCGCCAACCTTCCTCCGGCGCTGTTGGCTCATCAAAACCTTCCTTGTCCCCGGCCAGCTGCCGGTCGGCGAGGAGGTTCATTGACCAGATGGACATCACCGGCGCATGGCATTTCCGGCACTGATCCGGCAACTTAGAGCGAAACCCGGCCAATCGACGGTGAGAGTCAAAAGGCCGCCGGAGTGAGACTGGCGGCGTTGTGTCTGCCCCTACTACAGCTGAAATGTCCGCCCAACAACCTTCGCGTTGTCCCCGCCACCTGCGCCCCCGTGAGGCCGACCAGGCTCCGCGCGACGCCCTGAGCTTCGCCGATCTGCATCGCGAGCCGTTCCGGCTGTTCTTCCCCGCAGCCACGCTCGCCGGATTGGTGGGCGTTTCGCTCTGGCCGCTGGTGCTGCTCGGCTGGATGACCGATTACCCCGGTGTGACGCACGCGCGGCTGATGGTGCAGGGCTTCTTCGGCGGGTTCATGTTTGGATTTCTGGGCACGTCCATGCCTCGTCTGCTGGAAGTTCCGACGCTCTCGGTGAAGGAAGCCTTTCCCCTGCTCGCCCTCTTCGTGGCAAACGTCGTCGCTCATCTATCGGGAGCCACCGGCGTGGGGGACGCGCTGTTTGCGGTCGAGCTCGTCCTCTGGTTCGCGCTGCTCAAGAACCGCTGTCACGCGAAGCGCGATCTGCCACCGCCCACCTTCGTGCTCGTGGGGCTTTCCTTCGCCTGCGGGCTTGCAGGAACGGCCTTGTTCCTCGCGGGGCGGCGCTGGGAGCTGACGCCGGAACTGGAGCTGCTCGCGCGGCTGATGAGCTACCACGCGTTCGTGCTGCTCTGCGTCCTCGGAGCCGGGGGATTTTTGCTGCCGCGCTTTCTCGGGCTGGGTGTGCGGCGGAAGTTCCCCACGACGCCCGCGCCCACGCCCGAATGGCGGCAGGCTGCGCGGTTCGCCGGTGTGGTGGGATTCCTCATGGCCGGCTCGTTCGTTTTGGAGGCGTTCGGCTGGTCGCGCGCGGCGGTCTCGCTGCGCGCGGCGCTCATCGCCGGCTACCTGTGGCACGAGCTGCCGCTGGAACGGCTGCGCTGGACGTGGAACGGCGTGCAATGGCTTCTGGTCGTCGGCCTGGCCTGCCTGCCGCTGGGCGTGCTCCTGTCGGGCTGGCTGCCCGCCTGGCGCGTGTCGATGTCGCATGTGGAACTCCTCGGCGGCTTCGGACTCATCACGATGGGCGTGGCGACGCGCGTGGTCTTCGGCCACAGCGGCGAGCGTGAGCAGCTGGAGCGCTTCCACGGGCCGCTCACGGTTGCCGCCGGGCTGATGTTGATCGGGCTGTTGAGCCGTCTTTCGGGGGATTTCCTTCCCGGCTCGATGCTGTCGCACTACCTCTACGGGGCGTTGTGCTGGGCGGGCGGACTTCTGCTCTGGGCCGTGCGCGTGCTGCCCAAGGTGCTCCGGCCCGACCCGGAACCGTGAGCCGCCGTCCGCAGAAATTTTCTCCGCGCCTTTGCGTCCCTGCGGCTTTCCGCTAAAACCCTCCCATGCAAATTCAAGTCGGCATCATCACGGTTTCAGACCGCGCCTCAAAGGGCCTCTACGACGACCTCGGCGGGCCCGCGCTCAGGAAGGCGGCCGAGGGATATGGCTGGAAGGTGCTGGCTGACGCGCTCGTGCCCGACGAGAAACGGGACATCCAGCGCGCCATCCGGGAGCACATCGCCCGCGGTTGTTCGTTGGTGCTCAGCACCGGGGGCACGGGCGTTGCGTTGCGTGATGTGACGCCCGAGGCCGTGCGGGAAATTGCTGTCCGCGAGCTGCCCGGCTTCGGCGAGGCCATGCGGATGGAGTCCCTGAAGATCACGAAGAACGCCATCCTCTCGCGCAACCTCGCGGCGGTCGTGGACAAGACGCTGGTCATCTGCCTTCCCGGCAAACCCAGCGGCGCGGTGGAATGTCTGGGCTTCGTGGTGGGCGCGATTCCGCACTGCGTCGAGGTGCTGCAGGAAGTGCCGACGAGCTGCTGATAAGCGAGTCATGGAGCCGGCGCAAATCCAGCGGTTCATGGGGAAATCCTTTTTGGAATCGGACGACTGGGAGTTTCGCCGGTCAGAGTCTCCGTGCGTCGTCAGGTGACTTCAGAGTTCGGCATGTTGTGACATGCCCTCCGGAGAACCGCGCACCGCAACCCCACGTGCTTCGCGGCGTCAAGGCTCCGTGGACGCAGTCCTCCCGGCATCGGCCCGCCCGCCCGGCCCGGACGGCGGCACCCGCCCGCCGCTCGTTTTTAAAACAGTATACCGTTCGAATTTTCGCCGGAGTGTCGTCGTCCCCAGTTTGCATTTATGAAGCATTCAACGGCATCCGCCGCCCGTGCAAGGCCGCGGCCGGTCCGCGGCGAGTCTCGCAGCGACGGCGTCGCACGCCGGCTGCGGGAGCGCATCATCGCAGGACGGCTTCCGGCCGGGGAATTGATCGCCGAATCGGCCACGGCGGAGAGGCTCAGGGTCAGCCGCGTGCCGGTGCGGGAGGCGTTGTTCGCCTTGCAGCGCGAAGGATTGGTGGTGTTCAGCGGCAGCGGACGGGCTTACGTCCGGGAGTTCGCCGACGCGGATTTTCGCGAGCTGCTCGAATTGCGTCTGATCATTGAGCCGGGCGCGGCGCGCCACGCGGCGCGGAACCTGGCCGCCGGGGACGAGGCGCTCATGCGGCGCAACCTTGACGCGCTGGAGAAGACCCGGGGCCTGCTGGAATTGCAGGAGCTTGATCTGGAGCTGCACACGTTGATCGTCGGCTTCGCCCGCCTCCCGCGGCTTCAGTTGTTCTGGGAGAGCCTGCTTCCGCAAATCCGCGCCGTGCTGGCCCAGGGCTACCGGGCGGGGCGGGTCCGCTTTGCCGATGTCAAGCCCGTGACCATCGCGGGCCAGCGGCGCCTGGTGGAGACGGTCGGCAGTCGTGACGGGGAAAGGGCCGCGGCGGAGATGGCGAAGCATGTCGTGTGCTGGTCAGAATGGTTCGCCAGCCATCCCACGCCTGTGTGATTTCATGAAGGCTCTCATCCAATTCTGTGCCCGCCCCCTTCTCGCTGTTGGGATGGCCGGTGTCCTGGCGGCCGGCGAACCCGGCTCGTTTCTTGTCGCCTCCGCCGATGGCATCAGCGTTTTTGACCGCGATGGCGCGATGAAGTTCGGCCGGTTCGCGACCGTGGTGAGGGACGGGAAGCCCGGGCCGGTCGAGTGGAGCGACATGATTTACGACGGCCGCCGGCTGGCCTCGGGCAACTTCCTGTGCTCGTCGCACCACTACGTCCGCGAACTTGCCCCCGACGGCCGGACGCTGTGGGAGTTTCGCGTCAAGGCGCCGGTCGAATTGAAGACCTGCGTGCCGCTGCCGAACGGCGACGTGATGACGGTGGACGCGGAGCGGATGGAACTCGTGCAGCTCACGGACGCCGGGCGCAAAATCGCGCGGCGCATTCCCGTGCCGACGGACAGGAAGGCGTCGCCGCACAACCGCTACAATCTGCTGCGCCGCACCCCGGCGGGCACCTTCCTCCTCGCGCTGCGGTCGGAAAAGGCGTTCGTGGAGGTGGACGACACCGGGAAGGAGTTGTGGCGGCATCCGGTGCCCGATCTTCCCGTCGTGGCCGAGCGGCTTGCGGACGGCGGCACGCTCTTGAGCTGGCGCGGCGGATTGATCGAGGCCGCGCCCGATCACCGGGTGACGTGGGAGTTGAAGGCGGCCGACATCACCGAGTTTCCGATCGTCATTTTCGGCGGGTTCCATCGGTTCTCGAACGGCAACACGCTCATCGCCAATTCGGACTGGCATTACAAGGACGCGCGCGAAAATCGCGTGCAGGTCTTCGAGGTCACCCGAGACAAGCGCGTGGTGTGGAAGCTCGGCGTCGAGGCATTCGCCGGGAAGAAGCCCGGCTCGTTGGAGCCAAGGACCGGCCTGGTCGAGCACCGCCTCCTCGGCCTCCAGTGGCTCGGCTTGGAAACGCCCGCCGCTAACAAATGAACCGCGTCGCGACACTCTGTCTGCTGCTTGCCGGCCTCCTGCCGTGTTCGACCGTTCCGGCCGCGGACGGCGGGAATGATTTCTTCAAGGCGAAGATCGAGCCGCTGTTGCAGGCGCGCTGCTTCGAGTGCCATTCACACTCGAAGAAAATCAAGGGCGGCCTCGCGCTTGACTCGAAGCCGGGTTGGGAGAAGGGCGGCGGCAGCGGGCCGGCGGTCGTGCCCGGGAGACCTGCGGAAAGCCTGCTCCTCAAGGCGGTGAGCCACGCCGAGAAGGATTTGAAAATGCCGCCGAAGCAGATGCTTCCCGCGGGCGAGATCGCGCTGCTGACCGAGTGGGTGCGGCGCGGCGCGCCGGACCCGCGCGCGACGCCGCTGTCGGCGACCGCCGCGGCGGATCTCGCGGTCGGCGACGCGTGGGCGGTGGAATTTCAAAAACGCCTCGACTGGTGGAGCCTCAAGCCGTTGAGCCGCGCCGCGCCGCCGGCGGTGAAGGACAAGGCGTGGGCGCGCGAGCCGGTGGACCGCTTCGTGCGCGCGTCGCTGGACGCGGCGAGGTTGTCCCCGGCCAAACCGGCGGAGCCGGAAGTGCTGCTGCGTCGTGCGTCGTTCGTGCTGACCGGATTGCCGCCAACGCCGGAGCAGCGCCGGGAATTCCTTCAGCACTGGCAGCGCGATCGCGTCGCCGCCTACGAGCGGCTCGTGGACGATTTGCTCGCCTCGCCGCACTTCGGCGAGCACTTTGCGCGGCACTGGATGGACGTGGTGCGCTACACGGACACCTACGGCTACGAGTGGGACAACCCGGCGAAAGGCTCGTGGGAGTTCCGCGACTACCTCATCCGCGCGTTCAACGCTGACGTGGGCTTCGACCAGCTCGTGCGCGAGCAGCTCGCCGGCGACCTGCTCGCCAGCCCGCGCGTGGACCGCGAGTCCGGCATCAACGAGAGCCTCATCGGCCCGATGTTCTACCATCTCGGCGAGCACCGGCACGGCAGCAGCCTCATGTTCAACGGCATTCACCAGGAGATGGTGAACAACAAGATCGACGCCTTCTCGAAGGCCTTCCTTGCCACCACCGTCGCGTGCGCGCGCTGCCACGACCACAAGCTCGAGGCCGTGTCGCAGCGCGATTACTACGCGCTCGCGGCGGTCTTCATGACGCCGCGCTGGACCTCGCGCGTGGTGGATGCGCCGGGGAAAAATGACGCGGCCATCGCGAAGCTGAAGGAGCTGCGCGCGGACATTCGCGGCGAACTCGCCAAACTCTGGCTCGCGACCGCGAACGACGCGGCGGCGTGGAACGTGGCCTTTGCCCTCAAAGGCACGAACACAGCGAAGCTTGATGAGGTGGCGCATCCCGTCGAGCAGCTCATGCGCACGAACAGCGACGTGGCCAAAGTCTGGGGCGAACTCGCCGCCGAATGGCGTGCGGCGCGCGAGCAGCGCATCAAGGCCAACGCCGCTTTCAAGGTGCTCGCTGATTTCCAGACGCCGGCGCTGCCCGCGGGCTGGGTGACCGAGGGCGACGGCATGAAGCACGGCTACGTGACCGACGGCACGCCCCTGATCGCCCTCGACGGCGACGCGGTGGTGGCGCGCCTGCTGCCGTGCGGCTATCACACGCATGCCTTGTCCTCCAGGCTGCCCGGCGCGCTCCGCACGCCGCCGGAGCGCGAGGTGCTAGGCAGCCAGATGAGCGTCCAGGTCGCGGGCGGCGGATTCGGCGGCTACCTCGTGATGGAGGGCAACGCGTTCCAGAACGAGACGGTGAAGTTTTTCACGCCGGGCGAGCCGGCCTGGAGCACGTTCGCCGATGCCGAGCTGAAGAACGGCGTGACGCAGGTGACGGTGGAGTTTGCGACCGCCGCGCTGAACCCGAACTTTCCCCCGCGCACCGGTCTGGCGAAAGGATTGAAGAACTCCGACCTTGGTTACGACAAGCGCAGCTGGTTGAGCGTCACCGGCATCGTCGGCCACGACAAACCCGGCGCGCCGCAGGATCCGCTCGATCACTTCGCCGCGCTTTACGGCGAGGCCGGGCCCGTCTCGCGCGACGAGGCGGCGCAGCGGCTGGGCGCGTGGTTTTCCGGAGCGGTGCGCCGCTGGTGCGAGGATCGTGTGAGCGCGGGCGACGTGCGGGTGCTTGATTTTCTGCTCGCCAAAAAACTGCTGCCCAACCGCGCGCCCGCCGGCAGCGCGCTCGCGCGGAAGCTCGCCGAGTATCGCCGCGTCGAGCAGGGCATCGCGTTTCCCCGCACGGTGAACAGCATGGACGAGCGCGAGACGGCGCAGGCGCGTTACGCGCTGAACGTGCGCGGCAACGTGGACGTGCTCGGCGAGCCGGTGCGGCCGGATTTTTTGCAGATGTTCGCCGGGCGGAATGAGGTCGCGCGCAGCCGCGGCAGCGGACGGATGGAGCTGGCAGATTCGCTGTTGCAGCCCGACCACCCGCTCATGTCGCGCGTGTATGTGAACCGCGTGTGGTCCTGGGTTTTTGGCACCGGCCTGGTCGCCACGCCGGATGACTTCGGGCGGCTCGGCGACCGGCCGTCGCACCCTGCGCTGCTCGATTACCTTGCGCGCGAGTTCATGCGTGAAGGCTGGTCCACCAAGCAGCTCGTGCGGCGGCTGGTGCTCAGCGAAACTTTCCGCCAGGGCGGGACGGTGGGCGCCGCGGCGCGCGAGCGCG
>JBAYGL010000266.1:0-7357 GCA_041666725.1 Limisphaerales bacterium | reverse complement strand
CTCACGGCGTGGAGAGGGTCCATCGAAGCCGGGCCGGTGCAGGGGAAGCGGCATCTGTCGCCGGAAATGAAAGAGCGCCGCGCGGTCGAGCTGGTTGCGGAAGCCCGGCGAAAACGGACAGCCGGGTGCCTCCAGCACATCCAGCACCGCGTTGTAGAGCCGCGCCGCTTCCTGCCATGCGGGCAACTCCTCGAACTTCTGATACTTGGCCATGGGAATTCTCTTGTGTTGAGGATTTCAGAGTTGGGCCACTCAGTTTCGGCCCTCGCCTCTTGGCAATCTGCAATTGGCCATCGGCGATGCCCCATTGTCTATCGCTCGCCTGGCGCAGCGGCAATCTCGAATAGCCGATAGCCGATGGCCGATGGCCGATCATTCTCCGCCTGCTGGGTTTGCGGTCCGCGCATAAGCCTCGGCTATTGGCTATTGCCGATTGGTTATTCTCTGCCCCACAGCCCACGCCGTTGTCTGCCGCCAGCGCAATTTCAGCGGCCGACAGTCGGGCCGAGTCTTCGAATCACGGAACCACGGGCGGGAGTTGGGTGCGTGGCGGGGGGAGTTCTTGAATCGCCCCAGAGAGATAGTCGCCGCCAAGCGGGTCCAATCGCTCCGCGTGCTTCCTCGCCCACGCGAGCCACCGGGCTTCGCGACCACTGTCGTCCATGGGCACGCCGGACGAACGGAGCTTCGCCTCGCAAGCGGCCACGAAGTCTCTCAGTCGGGCGGCCTTGGCCCACAATCCCGCGCTTGCTTCGAGCCTCTGGCAGCGGGCTTCCTCGGCCTGACGGAGCCGTTCCAACTCACGACGGCGGCGCTCTTCCTCCTGCCACCGGCGTTGCTGCTCTTCCCACCGCAGCCGCTCCTGTTTCATTCCTTCTGCGACGACAAAGAAGCCCGCCACGATTTCGTGCAACTGGTCTTCGATCCGTTTGCGCTTCCCGTCGTTCCACGTCTTCCGTGCGCCAGCCGGGTGGTATTCGGTTATGCAAAATGAAAGCCGGCCGGAAGGCGTGTAGGTGTAGCGGTCCCAACGAAACGAATACTCAGCTTCGCCTTCCTTCCGCGCGCGTTCGGTGCGGTCAATCTTCTCCGACAACGCGATGCTCACCCGCTCCTGCCCAACGATTACAACCGTTTCACCCGAGCGATCCTTGCCAACCTCAACGCTGCAACCACGCCGTTCCATCTCCGCGAAGATCGCCTGGAGAATGAGCAGCGCCCGTCTCAAGGAAGCTTTGCTGACTCGAATGCGAAGACACGGCTCCTGCCACCCGGCCACGACCGCGCCGGACGTGGCGGGCTTTTCCCTCTCCAGCAGCTCGCGGGCGCGCCGAATCAGGGAATGAGCACCACGCAAGCTTTCCGGAAGCGCGATGCGACCTACGTCTGTTGACTGCGAGGCTGCAGCAGCGAGTGGTTCGGTAGTTCCAGCCGGCTGGTTCGGCATTTGAGATGCCGGCTCAGTTGAACTTGTTCTTCCGATACGCGCCCATCGCCGGGGCGTCGGGATTCACCTCGGGGCCGAAGTAGCGGAGGCAGACGAGCGGTTCGGTCTCGCTGGTGTTTTCGAAGGTCACGCCCGCCTTCGCGCCGTCCTCGGTGCAGAAATATTCGTCCTCGGTCAGTTCGTGGAAACGGATGAGCTTGGGGCTGACGAGCGGCTGGCCGTTGATCTTGCCGCTGCCCTGCACGCAGATGAGGCCGTAGGCGCCGGTGTCGCGCACGGTGCATTTGGTGCCGGGGTCCACGGTGAGTTCCTTCGCGGTGAAAAGCTGCTCGCCGTCCACCTTGCCATAGACGATCCAGCGGTCCACGAAGCCTTCCTTGCGCGTGTCGGCGACGGGGACGGGTTCGAGGTAGTGGTTGTCCTTGAAGTTCGGGTCCACGTTTTTGTCCCAGTCGAGCTGGTCCACGATGAAGTCGAGGTCCTTGTGCTTGCTCTTGGGCATGTCCTTCACAAGCAGGCTCCACGGCACTTCGCGGCCCTCGACCAGGTTCTGATACATGCCGAAGACGTCGCTGCCCCATTGCGGCTCGTAGGTGCAGAGCGAACCGGGGGCGTGGAGAATGCACGGGTCAATGAGCCAGCCGGAACCGACTTTGAGGCGATACGCCTTCGAGAGATCAAGGATGCCGTTGTCGCCCTTGTTCCAGTTTTCGATGCACTTGCGGACCTGCGCCTTCGTCGTGCCGGGCTCGAAGCCCATGAACGTGTAGGGAAAGTTGTTGCCGACGTTGTTGTGCTGCGGCGGGAAGTAGTAGCTCTCGGGCTTGCCTTCCTGGCCGACAAGCTTGGCCTGCTTGGCAGACTGATGCATGTGATGCGGAATCGGCCCCATGTTGTCGAAGAACTTCGAGTAAACGGGCCACTTGCCATATTTCTTCCAGATGGATTTGCCCACGAGCGTCGCGCCGCAGTCATCCACCGCCTGCTTGAGCGTGAAGCGCTCCCCGCCCACGACGCAGTAGTTCAAGCCCTCGTCCGCCGCGCGGCCTTCGTTGGCCGTGACCGTGGTGGAGGCGAACCAGCGCTCGTCAATGCCGCCGCGGTTCAGGCCGTAGGCGTAGGTGTCATCGGGGTGGAGCTTGATGCGCAGGCCGGGCTGGAGGAAGGAGCGCGGCACCCACGCGGGCGCGAGGCGCAGCAGGCCGCCGGTGCGGGAGAGTTCCGCGCCGACTTTCGCGGCGGTGTTGGACTTGATGGTCTTGAGCTGGTTGACGGTGTTCATGGTTTGATTGACTGACTGGTTAAATGATCTGGCTGGGCGATTCTGGCAGGATGTTTGGGCGGATTCACACGGCGTCCGGCCGTTTCGCGAACCACAGGACGAAGTGGCACTTGCGACAGACGAGGTTCACGCCGCCACCGAGATTCGGCGACTCGTTGAACTCGCGGTGCCGGCAATGAGGGCATTGGACGAACGTTCCCGCCGCCTTGTATTCGCCGGGATTGACGGCGCTGGCAGCGGCCTTGATGGCGCGCTTGACGGCTTTGAAGGTTCCAGTGATTCCGGCCATGTGAAGACGCGGGCGGCAGTGTAGGCGCGCCGTTTCCCGGCCAGCAAGACTCTTCTCCGCCGCATTTGCCCGTCGGAGATCCGTCGCGCGAACCACATTCCCCAAAAAATGCCGCCTTCATTTCAGACCGCCCTCAACCTTCCGGTTGGGTTCAGTGCGCCGTCACCAGCGGCTTTTCGCGGGCTCCCACGGCCTCGACGATCGGCCAGCTCGCGCGCAGTTCGTTTGCATAGGGGCCGATCTTCTCCACGGGAATCCGCTCGAAGCCAACCTTGAACGCGGGCGAGCCGGACTTCAGCCGGAAGTCGTCCTTGCGCCAGTTTTCAAACTGGGGATCCGCCACGAGCGAATGAGTGTCGTAGCCCAGTGCGCGCCACGAGACCCACTCGTCGGGCGCCTCGGCTTCGCGCAGCGAGACGTCGTCCACGAACAGCGTGCCGGTCTTGGCGGGCCAGTCCACGCGGACACGGAAGGTTTTCATCTCGGGGTGAAATCCCTTCTCGCCCGGCGCGGGGATTTTGAACGTGAAATCCGCCTCCTGCCATTGCGTGCCGGTCTTCACGGAGTTCGGTCCGCTTGCCCAGAAATACACGTTGGCGCGGTAGGACTGCAGCATGAGGGAGGCGTTCGCCTGGCCGCCGGTGGATTTGAACTTTCCGCGAAGGCGATACGACTTGCCGGGTGTCAGGACAAGCTCCCTGCCGACGAGGATCGGATAATTGTCACGCTCCTTGCCCGCATCAAACGCCGCGTCGATTCGCAGCGCGCGCCTGCCGCCGGCGCCGCCCTCGACCACGGACGCAGCCGCGTTCTTCGGGTGGATCTGCCAGGTCCAGTCCTTCGGCAACTGCCCGGTCACACCGTCTTCAAAGCCGGGATTTGGTGCGAGATTTGCACCCACCTCACGGCCTGCGCCGCGCTCACCTGTCTTCAAGGGCAGGCCCGCGTGCCAGTAGAGATTGGTGTCCGTGCGATTGTTCGCGGGCGAAACCTGGCCGTAGCGCACCAGCTTCGCGGCGTCGTTCGTCCAGGCGACGATGTTTCGCGTGAACACGTTTCCCAACATGATCGAGCCGTCCGCCAGCGGGGCGTTCGTCGGGTGCAGGCGCATGTTGCGCATGGTCTGCCACGCCGGCTCGCTGGCGACGGACTCGAAGCCCTTGATCATCGTGGGCAGGTGGTTGGTCCAGTAGGTGTGCTTGGAAGTCCAGCCGCTGTATTCGAACTGCATCATGCCGCCCTCGATGAAGACGTTGTTCGCGATGAAGTTGTCCCGGCCGTTGTGCAGGTGCAGCCCGGCGCGTGAACAGCGGGCGACGATGTTGCCGATCACGTCCACGCCGCCCGTGTTGTCGTCGAGGTAAACGCCCCACGCGAAATGCGGCGAGACCCAGCTGCCCTTCGCGTCCTTGCCGTAGCCGAGGATGTCGTGGAAATAATTGTAGCGAATCACCGTGCCGCGCGACGAAATCCAGTCGCGCCCGCCGGTGTAAACCGCGCCTGTGTCCTCCGTCTCCAGGTTCATGTGGCGGATGTGGTTGTATTCGAGCACGAGGTTGTTGCCGGAAAACATGATGCCCATGCGCGGGCCGTCGTGGATGAGGTTGTGCGACGCGCGGTTGCCCACGCCGGTGAGCGAAACGCCGACGCCCTGCTTGTAGAAGACCCCGATGTGGTGGATGTAGTTGTTGTCCGCGAAATTCTCCGCCGCCGTCAGCGTCTTGCGGTCGCCACCATCGAGCACGACGCCGTGGCTGCCCACTTCGTAAATGTCACAACCGCTCACGCCGTTGCGCAGCCCGCCGCTGACGCCCACGCCGGAGCCGTTGTAATCGCCGGCATTGCGGATCGTGCAACCGGCCAGGACGCAGTTCGTCGTCCCGCGGAACGTCACCGCCGTGCCCTCGGAGCACTCGATGGTGAGGCCGCGAAACGTGACGTTCGCCGTGCGCTCCAGGTCGAGGATCGTGCGTGTCGTGGGCGCATAAACGGCCTTGCTCGCGAGCGGTCCGGGCGGCCAGAAATAGAGCGTGCCCGCCTTCGCATCGAGATACCACTCGCCCGGGGCGTCGAGTTCTTCGAGCGCATTTTGGAAGTAGTAGCGGTCGCCGGGACGGATGGGATACGAACAGTTGGCCGCAAGCGTGGCGAGGCGCGCGCCGGGCTCGATGGACTTGATGCGGACGACGTTGTTCCACCAGTTGTAGCGCGCGAACACGAAGACCTCGACCTCCTGCGGCTGCGCCCATGTGCGCGCGTCCTGCGGCTTGAAGTGCAGCGTGTTCTTCGCCTCCCCGGCGATGTCCACATACATCGGCACCGGCTTGCCGTCCGCGTAAGCCCAGCCGCCGCCGTAGGGATTGGCCGCGTCGAAATTCGGATGGCGCGCCAGCGTCTGGCGTCTGCCATCGAAGAACAACTGCTTGAACGCGATGCCCTTGAAACCCTGCGCCGCCACGTCCGCCTTCAGGATGGAACCCTTCCACGGAGTGAAGCCGGTGATGGCCCGCCCGCCGATGAGCACGGGCTTTTCGTTTTTCCAGGCGCGGAACACCACCGGGGCGGCCGCCGTTCCGGAATCCTGGGGACCAAACTTCAACGTCTGTGTGATCGCGTGCAGCCCGCCGCGCACGTAAACGGTCGCGCCTCCGGCGTCCTTCTGCTTGCGCGCCTCGTCGCGCGCCCGGGCGAGCGTGGCAAACGGCTGCTCCTGCGTGCCGGGATTGGTGTCGCTGCCGTTGGTCGCCACGAACCATTCCCCGGCGCAGGCGAAGTTTGCGAAACCGCCTGCCAGCAACAGGGCAGAGCATCCGAACATCACGACTCTGAGCGAGTGTTTCATGCCGAACTTGTGGCGCGATCCCACTCCCGTGGCAAGGCGCGAGTTGGCGCGGATTTCGAACGGTCGCCCGCGAAAGGCGCGAAAGGCCGCGAAGTATGTGGGGCGTCGCCTGCTGAGAGGACAGATTCCTTTTCTGCGCCTCCCTCCGCTCGGGCGCATTTTGACACCGCCCCCGCCTCGACCTGCCAGGCAAGCGGGGGACGCTTGCGGCACGGCCGGCCGGAGGCCGGCGCTACGTAGCGCCCGCGTCTCGCGGGCCGTATCGCCGGCGTCCCCGCCGGCTCGGCTCCGGGGGGGCGGTGCGCGAATGCACCCCCTCCGCCCTTTCGCGGTCAATCCGCCATTGCCACGCCCCAACCCGGACGGCATCGTCCTCCTGGTTATGGACGTGACGAACCTCGACTCCGTGCCGGCCTTCACCACGAAGGACGGCTCCGAAATCCGCGAACTGCTGGCGTATCGCAACTCCGGCATCCGCAACCAGTCTCTCGCCGAGGCGCGCGTGCCGGTGGGTGGCAGCACGATGGAGCACTACCATGCGAAGTCGGAGGAGATCTACTACATCACGCACGGCACCGGCCGGATGCGCATCGAGGCCGAGGAGCGCGAGGTCCGCGCCGGCGACGCCGTCGCCATCCCGCCGGGCCAGAAGCACAAGCTCTGGAACACGGGCACCGAGGTGCTGCGCCTGCTCTGCTGCTGCGCCCCGTGCTACGAGCATCAGGACACGTTTATTACCGAGCTATGAGCACATCGAACAGAATCTTTCTGAGTAGGCCAACCTGGGTTCCCCAGGAGTTTGAACAAGGGCTTAACGGCTTCATCCGATTGCTTGAAGGATTAGACCTCAGCCCAAAAACGATCGGCGCCAACGTCTTTCCCAGTAAATCACCCCTCGACGAAGTGGTCGCGCTCATGGAGCAGTGTTCGGGTGCGGTAATCCTCGGTTACCCTCAAATTCGAGTTCAGACCGGGCTCCTAAAAGGCACCCCTATCGACGGTGAACTCTTCTTGGCAACAGAGTGGAACCACATTGAGGCAGCGCTCGCTTACGCGAAGAAATTGCCTCTACTGGTGATTCACCATAAAAACGTTCGGAGAGGGATCTTCGACCGAGGAGCTGCAAGCAGTTTCCTCTATGAGCGCGATTTGACAGAGAGTAACTGGCCACTAGCGGAGGATCTGAATGGAGCGGTCCGCCAGTGGAAGAGCGAGTGTCTGAGCCGACAAATTTCACCTCCACCCCAAGCGCAAGTATCGTCAAGTCCTACGTGTCCTAATTGCTCAACTGTAGGTCAAACATTTTATCTCAGTCCAATCCCTACAGAATTTCGTGAAATCGAAGGGGCCGACTTTGAGTGCACGCGATGCAAGTTCAAGCGTCCACTGGTTCAATGAGCTAACGATGAAACCCACCCGCGTCCGCCTCTTCATCAAACCCTGTTGCCCGTGGTGCTCGAAGGCGCAGGACTGGCTCGACGCGCGCGGCATTCCGCT
>JBAYGL010000265.1:0-7383 GCA_041666725.1 Limisphaerales bacterium | reverse complement strand
GTTGCCGCCGCCCCGCAGCCCACGGTCGCCGCCCCCGCCCCGCCCGTTCCAGCCGCCCAACCTCAGCCCGCCAGTCTCCCGCAGTCCGTGACCGTCTTCTACCAGCAGCTCCAGCCCTACGGCACATGGATGCAGGTCGCCGAGCACGGCTGGTGCTGGCAGCCCAGCGTTGTTGTTTCCACGCCCACCTGGCGGCCTTATGCGGACCGTGGCCGCTGGCTTTACACGGATTGCGGCTGGTATTGGCAGTCCGACTACGCGTGGGGCTGGGCACCGTTCCACTACGGCCGCTGGGTTCTGCATGCGCGCAGCGGCTGGCTGTGGGTGCCGGACACGACGTGGGGCCCGGCATGGGTCGTGTGGCGCTCGTCCAACACGCATTGCGGCTGGGCACCGCTGCCGCCCAGCGCGGTCTTCGTCACGGGCCACGGCCTGCGCGTCGGCGGCGTGCAGGTGGGGCTGAACTTTGATTTCGGCCTGCCACACCACCACTACACCTTCATTCCGTTCAACCGGTTCTGTGACCGCAATCCGCACTACTACGCCCTCGCTCCAACCGTGGCGCAAAATGTGTTCGGCGGCACCACCGTCATCAACAACATCCACATCTCCAACAACGTGATCGTGAATCACGGCATCGCCGCTGAACGCATCGCCAGCCTGACCCACTCGGAAATACGCAGGATCTCCGTGCGCGACGCCGCACCACAGGCGCAGTCCGCGTTGCGCTTCGACAAACTCGAGAAGTCCGGCAACGACCTCGTCATCTACCGTCCGCTGCTGAATCCGAACGCGCCCGTCAAACCGGTGACGCTCACCAACAGCCGGGGTGAATCCCGCACCGCCCTCGTCCCCGCCGGTGCGCTGTCGGGCCAGACAATCGTCGGCCGCCCGGTTTACGACACCACCAGCACGGGCGTTCCCGTCATCACCGGCTATACCACCGAGCCTCCTGCCCGGCGTGCCGGTCCGGTTGTCATCGTCCGGAGCAGCCCAACCAATGCCGCGCCACCGCCCGCGCCGGTCATCTCCACGACGCCGGCGGCACCCTCAAGCTCAAACGCAGGCTCCGCCGGGGCTCCCAATCACGCCGGGAAATTCTACGGCAGCAACCCCAACAACGTCGCGGCCAAACGCGCCGGAGACATCGCCCCACGGCAATCCGCCGTCATCGTTCCCAATCCCCCGGACAACTCGCTCTTCCGTCCGCTGACGCCCCCGCAGCCAGTGACCAGCACGCCCCAGATCCTGACCCCGCCCTCGCCCGTCGGCACCAGCCCGCCCGCCGCGCGCCGCGAGTTCACCCGGCCGCAGAACTCACCGACCGCCCCTGCCGCGACACCCTCGGGAAACCAGCCGTATCTCCCGCGCACTGCCGCACCCATCAGGACTTCTGCGGCTCCTGTCCAGCCAGTGGCCCCGGCTGCTCCGCGTCCCACCATCGTCGTCAGCCCGCCGCCGCAGCCCTCCTCCGTGCCGACCCTCTCGTTTGGTTCGACCCAGACGAAGAACGAGCAGGAAAAGCGCAAATGACCGATCCGGCCGGTCTGCCGTTCGTGATCCACATCAGCGCTTGAATGGCCGCCCACGCTGCGCTTCACTGCGTGCGGAAACTCACCACCATGCGCCTGCTCGACGCCATCCTCGACGCGAACCAGCGCACCACCGCCGGCAAGGCCCCGCCGCTCGCGCCCGGCGAGTTTGCCGACGGCCTTCCGCTCGTCGCGCTCTCGTGCATCGATGCGCGGCTCAACCACCTCGTCCCCGAAACGCTCGGCGTTCCGGAGTCGCACTTCATCTGGCTGCGCAACGCCGGCAACATCATCACCGGCCCGATGAGCAGCACCATGCGTTCACTCGCGCTGGCCTGCGCGGTGAAGGGCGGGAAGGAAATCCTCATCCTCGGCCACACGGATTGTCTCGTGCGCAAGACCGGCACGATGGAGCTGCTCGGCAGGTTTGCCGCGCTCGGCGTCGAGCGGTCGCGGATGCCGGAGAACTTGCAGGAATACTTCGGTCTCTTCGCCAGCGAACGGCAGAACGTGCTCAAGGCCGTCGAGCATGTCCGCGCCAGCCCGCTCATCGGCCCTCGTGTGCCCGTCCACGGCGCGCTCATGGACCTCGCGACGGGCCGGCTCGAACTGCTCGTCAACGGCTATCACGTCCTTGAGACAGTGACATCAGCCGCCGGCTCCGTTGCGGCGAAGGCCGGTGAAACAACGCCCGCCGCCTCGCCCATTCGTCCGGCATCCGAATCAAAGCCCGCTCCGCCGTTCGGCGAGATGAAATCCCCTGACGTGCAAATCGGCGCGGCAGCATCTCACGTCGAAGTCGGCCACGCCGCCGCCAAGCTGGCGGCGGAAAAACTCCAACTCGCCCAGACGGTCACGCCTGCGAAACCGCCGCCAGTCCCCGCCGACGCCATCCCGAATCTCAAGCGGCTTGTGGACCTCGCACGCCACTACCGCATCATCGGCGGCGACGGCAAGCAGTATGGTCCCGTGCCCGCGGCCGTGTTGCTCCGTTGGATCAACGATGGACGCGTGGATGCCGAGACGCCCATCCAAGTGGACGGCGGCAGCGCGTGGGTGAAGCTCCATCAGCTTGGCGACGCCATACGCCGGCACGCTGCGCGACGGAAGTAGTGGGACAGGCTTGCGTCCGCGTTCCTCGGACTGGGCCGGTTCAGGCTGAAATCGCGGAAGTTTCGGGTTCGTGGGTTCTCTCCCCACCCCGCGTTACGCCCGAAGCGACGGCAACCGCCGGCAAGGGGCGCGGCCTTCAGGCCGCAGAAGCGTGCGCCAGCCAGTGGTGGTTCCTGCGCACTTTTGCTCCCGGGCTTTCTGCGGCGTCAACGCCGCGCTCCTCGCACCGTCTCCGTTTCCTCCGCGTTTTCTGCTTCGGAGTCCGGGTTAAGCCTGCATCGGACTCGCATCCAGCGCGGCGCGCACGGCCTTGCCCAGCTCGACCAGCGAGTAGGGCTTGACCAGATAGTTCAGGCCCTCCTTCAGCTCGACTTTCCCGGCAAACAAATCCGGGCTGTAGCCGCTGGAGTAGATGACCCGCAGCTCCGGACGGTCCTGGCGCAGGCGGATGGCGAGCTCCAGGCCCGACATCCCGCCGGGCATCACCATGTCCGTGAGCAGCAGGCGCACGGTGGTCCGGTGTTCCTGCCAGACCGTCAGCGCCTCGGAGCCGCTGGCTGCGACCAGGACGTGATAGCCCAGACGCGTGATCGCACGGCAGATGATTTCACGCACGCCGGCTTCGTCCTCGACGAACAGCAGCGTTTCGGTCCCGCGCAGCGCGGAGTCGACTTCGGGGGCCGCCGCCTTGACCGCCGGTTTGCTTGCGTAGTGCGGAAGGAAGATTTTGAAAGTGGTGCCGCAGCCCGGCGCGCTGGTGCACTCGATCCAGCCTTCGTGCTGCTTCACGATGCCATAGACGGTGGCGAGCCCGAGGCCGGTGCCCTTGCCGACTTCCTTGGTGGTGAAGAACGGCTCGAAGATGCGGGCCTGCGTGGCGGCGTCCATGCCGCAGCCGGTGTCCGTGACGACCAGGCAGCTGAACTGGCCGGGGCGGGCCTCGGCGTTGCGGGCCGGGCCGGTGGTGTCCACCGTGACCAGCTCGGTCCCCACATCAAGCTGGCCGTGGTCGGGCATGGCATCGCGGGCGTTGACGGCAAGGTTGACGATGACCTGTTCCATCATGCCGCGGTCTGCATGCACCATGACGGGTGTGGAGGCAAAGGTGCAGCGCAGCACGATGGCCTCCCCGAGGAGGGGCGTGAGCATCTTGGCGTCGCTGGCCACGAGCTCGTTCAAGTCCAGCGGCCTGGGCTGGAGCACCTGCTTGCGGCTGAAGGCCAGGAGCTGGTGGACGAGCGTTGCGGCGCGGTTGCTGGCGTTGTGCAGTTCGCTGATGAAGCCGCGGTCGTCGGCGGTGAGGTGCGGGCTGAATTCGAGCAGGGAGGTGTTGCCCTTGATGACCGTCAGAAGGTTGTTGAAGTCGTGGGCGACACCGGCGGCGAGCTGGCCGATGGCCTGCATTTTCTGGGACTGACGCAGCTGCTGTTCGAGGCTCACGCGGCCGCTGATGTCGGCGCAGAACGAAGCGACGCCGATGACCTGGCCGTCAGCGTCGACAAGGGGCGTGCTGAACCACTCGCAGGTGATGGTGCGGCCGTCCCGTGTGACGTTCTCGTTGATGATGTGCTCGGGCCCCCTGCGCCGCAGGAGGCTCTGCCACACCGCCTCCACGGGCGGGCGGGCGGCGGGCGGGACGATCAGCTCGGGGCCCCGCCGGCCGAAGGCCTCGGCGGCGGAGTAGCCGAACATGCGTTCGGCCGCCGGGTTCCAGCTCACGACTTCGAACTGCGGGTTCCAGTCAATCACCGCCATCGGCGTCTGCGCCACATGGAGGAGGAATTTCTCCTGCGCACGCTGCAGCGCCTGCTGCGCGGCCTCGCGTTCCCGGACCTCCGCCCGGAGTTTCTCCAGCGTCTCGGTGAGCTGACGGGTGCGGTCAAGGACGCGCGATTCCAGCTCCTCGCGCGCGGCGGCGAGGGCTTTGTCGCGGGCCTGAAGCTGGGTGAGCATCTCGTTGAAACTGTCCACCAGCGTGCCGATCTCGTCGGAGCTGCGCCGGACGGCCCGCATCGTGAAATCGTGGCTGACCGCGACGGATTGCGCGGTGCGCGCGAGGCTCAGGACAGGCTCGGAAACGATCCGCTGGAGGGCGGCGGAAACGAGGAAACCCAGGGCGCCGGCGAAGAGCGCGGCGACGCCGAAGTTGACGAGGGTGCGGGTGAAATGCTCCTTCAGCTCCACCATCTCGCGCTGGAAGTAGAGGGTGCCGATCGCCCTCCCCTTCAGCGTGACGGGCTGTGAAAAAAAGAAGACCTCGCCGACGAACCGGTCCTCGGCCGGCGGCACGGCCGGCGGGGTGAAGCTGGAGGCGTCCCGGCGCCGGTAGCTGGCCAGGAGCTTCCCATGACTGTCGTAGGCGGCGGCCCCGATCATTCCGGGGTCGTTCTCCGACAGATCGAGCACCGCCTGCACGGGGCGCGGGTCATTGAAATCCAGGGCCACCGCAAGGCTTTCGCTCATCATGGCGGCGCGGACGAGAAGCAGCTGCCGCAGGGTCTCGCGGCCCGAGGAACGCTCCCGGACGATGAAGATGGCGCTGGCGACAACCAGCACGAGCAGGCTCGCGCCCAGCGCCAGCACGGTGATCTTGTGCGGCAGGGAGAGGTGGGCGAAGCGGCGCATGGTCATTGGGGCCGGGCCGGGTCGTCGCTCAGTTGCAACAGGCGCGGCTGGGCCGTGATCTTCGTCTCCCGCAGCGCTGCAAGGTTGATCTGGAAGGCGACGCGCTCGCCCTTGCGCCAGAAGCGCAGCACCCCTCCGAGCTTGAGAAAATCCTCCTGGTCCCCGGCGCTGAAGATCGGCTGGCCGCGCAGGGCGGCGAGGATGGACTTCAAGCGCTCGTTCTCCGACGGGCTGATGTAGAGGAGGTGACACCCTTTGGCCTCCGCCACGAGCTGCAGCCGCCGGACCCGCACGGGGCGGCCTGCAACCTTGAATGCGCGCAGGCTCGCGTCGAACTCCGGGCCGAAGGTGTCCGTGCCGAGAAGTCCGATGACGACGGGATCGTCCGCCGCGGCGAAGGCGGTCGCGGGCCATTCGAGATAGTGGGCGAACTTGACGAGGAAGGCCGCCTTGATCTGGTCCTCCGAGGCCGTGGGCTGCGCCGGCGCGATGCCGCCGGTGAGCAGCAGCCAGGCGAGGACGGCGAGCCGGCAGAGGCACCTGCCCGCGACTTTCAGCCGCCGTCGGGGGCTTTCGCCGGCAGACGACGGGGCTGAAATTTGAAACGGGTTTCCCATTCGCGCCTAGAATTTTCCGGTGAGCTTGACCTGGAAGCTGCGCCCGTCCTGCTGGATCTGCCCGAAGGCGATCTCGTCGCCGACGGTGTTGCGGTAACGGCGGTCGAGCAGGTTGTAAACGCTCACGCTCGCCGACCAGCCCCGCACCAGTTCGCGGGTGTAGAGCGTGGAGTTGAGCAGCCAGCAGCCGCCCACGCGGGTAGCGGCGGCGGGAGTGCCCTGCACCGGGCCGGTGTAGGTGAGTTCCGTGCTGAAGAACACCTTGTCCGCATGGAGCGGCAGCGTGTTGTGCCAGCGTGCGAGATGCTTGGGTGAATTGCTCAGGGCCGCGCCGGTGGTCCGGTCCTCGGTTTCCGAGAAGACGTAGCTCAGGCGACTGCGGAAACCGTTGTCAGCCTTGTAGGCCAGCTCATTCTCCACGCCGCGCCCGGTGTTCTGGCCGGTGTTGCGAAAGACCAGCAGCCCGTCGGCGGGATCCGTGATTTGCGTGATGGCGTCGGCAATCTCGTAGAAGTAGGCCGACGAGGTGAGCTGCCAGGGCCCGCCCAGCGCCTGTTCCCACACCAGCTGGTAAGTATCCACCGTCTCGGGGCTGAGGGTCATGGCCGGCTTCTGGGTCACCAAGCCATCGTGATAGTAAAGCTCGTAGGCGTTGGCCGCGCGGAAGGCGGTGCCGTAAAGGACTTTCAGGACCGTGTCGGCCACCGGCTGCCAGACCAGACCGAGACGCGGGTTGGCCGAGTGCGTCGCGCTGTCGTAATAATCCAGCCGCGCGCCGGCGTGGAAGGTGAGGTTGGAACGAAGCTGCCACTCGGAATTCAGATACGGGCTGATGACCGTGTTCTGGCGGCTGTCGGACAGGTTTCGCGCGAACGGAGCCTCGTTGTAATTCTCCTGCTGGATTTGGAAGCTGTCGCGGAAATCCAGGCCGGCGGAGACCTTGTGGCGCTCCCAGAGTTCCTTGCTGGCCTGCACCTCCGCGCCCCAGCGCTGGCCCTCGGCGGGGTCCACGTTCCGCACACCCGTGACGATGTAATAGCCGCGATAGCGGTCGTAGTCGTAGTAAAGCCGCGCGAGCAGGTCCACGCCCGGCTCCTCCCAGCGGCGCTGAAACTTCAGGTCGGCAAAGGCCCGGTCGTCCCGCGTGAGCGTGCCGGGCACGCCGAAGTCCGTGGCGTAGGACGCGGTGGGGATCTGCTTCGTTCGCGTCTCGAAACCGCCCGTCAGCTCCAGCCCCGGCACCCCGAGCTTGGCGAAGAGGCTCTTGCCCACTTCACCGTCCAGGCCGGCCGCCGTGCCCGCCGGGAAGTCCAGCCGTTGATGCCCCTCGCTTTCACGCACCGTGCCGGAGAGCAGGAACTCGACGCCGTTGGTCAGCTGCTGGCCGAAGGAAAACCGCCCCTGATACGTGTCGAAGGCCCCGACCGTCATCGCGGCCTCGGCACCCTTGAGGTCCCGGCCACGCCGCGTGATGACGTTCACCACGCCGAAGAACG
>JBAYGL010000264.1:0-7389 GCA_041666725.1 Limisphaerales bacterium | reverse complement strand
AGACTTTGAGCTGCTGCGGGGTGAAGAACTTCTCCGCGTAGTTGGGCACCGGGGCGTCACTCTTCTTGAGCCACTTGTTGAACCAGCGCATCACCGGCACCTGCAGCTCCTGGATGTCCTTGTGCGGGCCTTCGGCGAGGATCAGGCCGAGCTGCTCGGGCTTGTTGTGCAGGTCGTAGATGCCGCGCACGCGCTCGTGAAGACGCACCACGCCGTCGAGCGGGAAGATCGTGTCCTTGTCCGTGTTGACGATGAGCAGCGGGCGCGGGGCCATGAGCGCGGCGACCTGCGCGTAGTCCCAGCGGTAGGTGTTCACCATGAACATGCAGTCGCAGTGGCCCTCGACGCAGCCGTCCACCACGTGGTTCTGGAGGTCGGCGATGCCGGCGGTCGGGCACGCGGCCTTGATGCGCTCATCCAGCGCGGAAATCCACCACGAGTAAGCGCCGCCGCCGCTGCGGCCCGTCACGCCGATGCGCGAGCCGTCCACGTCCTTGCGCGACTGGAGGTAGTCGAGTGCGCGAATGCAGTTCCACGCCTCGGCTCCGGCGCTTGAGTAACCGCGCGAGTTCCACCACCAAAAACCTTCCTTGTAAGTGCCGTGGTGGATGCCCTCGATTTCGCCGAGCTGGACCGTGTCAATGACCAGGCACACGTAGCCGTTGCGCGCGAACCACCCGCCCCAGTGCTGGTAGCCGGCCTTGTTGCCGTAGCTCACGCCGTTGGTCTTCACGACCGCGTGGCCGCAGACGTAGAGGATGGCCGGCGCGGGCGCGGAGAGTTTCTTGGGGACGTAAACGTTGGCAGTGACGTAGAGGCCCGGGCGCGACTGGTAATGCAGCTTCTCCACCGTGAAATCCGGGTGGTCGAGCTTGCCCGTGACCGTCGCCTTCAAGTCCGTCTTCGGCGGCAGCGGGTCCAGGCCGAGCATCTCGAAGAGCTGCTGGCGCGCGGTGACTTTGTATTTGTTCCAGTCCTCCAGCGTGCGGACCTCCGCGAGCGAGCGCTCGCCCAGCGTGCGCGTCTCGGCGCGGAAATACTCGGCGAACATCCGGTCGCCGGGTGTGGCGTTGGTGGGAAACTTCCCGTAAAGATTCCTGTAGGCCGCGGCCGGGGAATCGTTCGTGAACAGGACAATGGCAGCGGAGAAAAGGGAGATGACTCTGGTGTTCATGGCTCAGTTTGACGGTGTCCTGTCGTGAAGCAATCAGCAAGGATGTGCCGGATGGAAGCTGAGGTTAAAGCCAGCGGCCCAAATTGAGATTGCGAGCGGGACATTCATGAGCCTAGACTTCGCACGTCAGCACACACATAGCCAACCATGTATTTCGGAGCTGATTACTACCCCGAACACTGGGTTTACCCCTATGACGGGACGGCGGATGAGCCCGAATCGCGCTGGGAGCAGGATGCCCAGCTGATGGCCCATGCCGGCATGAACGTGGTGCGCATGGGGGAGTTTTCCTGGGGACTGTGCGAGCGCGAGGAGGGCAAGTTCGATTTCTCATGGCTGCGCCGCGCCATGGACGCCTTCGGGAAGCACGGTGTCAGGATCGTCCTCGGCACGCCGACCGCCGGGCCGCCGATCTGGCTCTCGCAGAAGCATCCGGAGATTCTTCCCCTTGATGAGAACGGGCTCCCCCGCCGCGAGGGCACACGCCGCGCCTTCTGCATGAACAGCGACGTTTACTGGAACTACAGCCAGAAAATCGTCCGGGCGATGGTCGAGGCCCTGGGGGATCACCCCGACCTGATCGCGTGGCAGATTGACAACGGCGTGGGCCGGCACAACACGGAATACGCCTTCAATCCGGAAACGAAGCGCGACTGGCACGCCTGGCTCAAGGCGAAATACGACACGGTGGATTCCTTGAATGAGCGCATGGGCCTGCGCTTCTGGGGCCAGGTGGTGAGCGACTTCGGCCAGGTGCCGATGCCGATGTCCACCCCCGCTGTGCACAACCCGGCCCTGCTCACGGACTGGCGCCGGTTTTCGAGCGACACCTGCGTGGCATTCGTCCGGATGCAGGCGGAGATCCTCCGGGAGCTGACCCCAAAGATCCCCATCACCACGACCGTCCGCCCGTATGCGACGCAGATAGACAATTTCGACCTGACGGAGGTCGTTGACTTTGTCTCCCTGGACAGCGACGCCACGGTGGGCAGCAAGTCCGCTGAGATCGCGATGAGCATCGCCATGGCCCGCTCGTTGAAGAAGAACAGCGAGGCCGAGGGATTCTGGGTGATGGAACAGAAGGCCGGCCATGTGTCGTGGAGCGATGCCAATTCACTCGTGCGCCCGGGAGTGGTGCGGCTGTTCAGCTACCAGCAGCTCTCGCGCGGCGCGACGGGGCTGCTCTATTTTTACTGGCGGATGCCGCGCTTTGGCCCGGAGAAGTTCTACGGCGGCGTGCTCACGCACGACGGGCTCGCGAAAAACCGGATGTTTCAGGAAGTCATGCAGTTCGGCTCCGAGCTGCAAACCCTCCTGCCCATGCTGACGGGAACCCAGGTCAAGACCGACGTGGCCATCCTCATCAGCCATGCAAGCGACTGGGCGCTCAACCAGCCGATGCGCCCGAACAAGTTCTTCAACCAGCGCGAGCACGTGCAGCTCTATTACAGCGCGCTTCACGACCGCAACATCCTCGCGGACTTTGTCCGCCCCACGGACGACCTCTCCAAGTATAAGCTGGTGATCGCGCCGTCGCTCCACATGGTTGCCGGCGGAGAGGCGGACATCCTCCGGCTCTACGTCCACAATGGCGGCACCCTTGTCGCCACCTTCAACACGGGTCTCGTGGATGAAAACAACATCGCCGCCACCGACCCGCCGTATGAGATGTCCGACATGTTCGGACTCAGGGTCGTCGAGTTCGACCCCCTTCCGCCGGGCGAGGAAAACCACATCACGATCAAGGGCGGCTTCCCCACCACCGGGCTGCACAGCGCCCGGCTCTGGTGCGACATCATTGAACCGGACACATGCCAGGTGCTGGGCACCTATGCGCAGGATTTTTACGCGGGCAAGCCCGCGGTCACGATGAACCAGTTTGGCGAAGGCCGTGCCATCTACGTCGGGACGATGTGCAGTCCGCCGTTCTATTACGATCTGGTGACCTGGCTCCGGCAGTTGTGCGGCATCGCCCCGTTGCTCCGCGTGCCCGACCAGATCGAGGTGTCCATGCGCGTCCGGGATGACTACCGGATTTACTTCCTCCTGAACCACCACCCGCAGTCCGTGCATGTGCAGTTCTTCAAGCCCGTGCGCGACTGTCTCACCGGCAGGATCATCTCCGGCGGGCACGACATCCCGGCAAAGGATGTCCTCATTGTGGATGAACAAATCCCAGCGACCTGAGCGCCCCGTCGCCAGACACGCCGCCTTCACCGCACGCGAACGCGTGCTCGCAGCCTGGCGTGGCGTGGACGTGACTGCCTTGGAAAGCAGCGGCAAAAACCACAGCCGGCCGCTCGCGTCGCTGTTGCCGGGAGTCATGGGCGAACTCGGCCTCGACCGCCGGCGCGGAGAGGTGGAAATCGTCAAGGTCTGGAACAGCCTGATGGACCCGCGTGTCACCGCCCATGCGCAGCCGGCGGGCCTGCACAAGGGCACGCTCTTCGTCAACGTGGACAGCAGCGTCTGGCTGGATGAAATCGTCCGCTACCGGCGGAAGGAAATACTCGACCGCATCCAGCACAGCTTCGGACGCGAGATGGTGAAAAAAATCTCCTTCCGTGTGGGGTGAGTGTCGGGGATGGGGATGGCATCTGGGTCCGGGGCGGAGGCGCTTCAAGCTTGAGCGTTCGTCTTCAAGCCAAGCCGCCGCATCTCCGCCGCGTAGCCCGCCCGGAAATCCGGAAACTTCAGCCGGCACATCAGTTCCTCCCGCAGCCGCCGGTTTGACACCCGCTTGTTCGTCACTCCCCGCTTCCGTCCGGCACGCTCCTCCGCGCTGGCGGACGGCGGCAGCGGCCTGCCCAGTTGCCCTGAGAGCCAGCGGAAAAACTCCAGCTGCGACACCGGCTCGTCGTCCGCCACGTTGTAAATGCGCCCCGTCTCGCCCCGCTCCAGAGCTGCGATGATCGCCCCGACCGCGTCGTCCCGGTGGATCATGTTGAGCAGCCGGCTTCCGTCGCCGCTGATGCGCGCCTCGTCACGCAGATATTGCTGAAACAGGTGGCCCCGCTCCGGCCCGTAAATCCCCGCGAGCCGCAGCACCATCGCCGGGAAGCCGCGCTCCCTGGCCGCGGCGAGCAGCAGGTTCTCCGTTTCGACCAGCAACCTCCCCGTCTCCGCCATTGGCTCCGCCGCGCTCTCCTCCGTCACTTCGCTGGCATCGGCCTGCGCGTAAACGCTCGTGCTGCTGGTGTAAACGAACTTCCGCAACGGGCCGTCCGCCAGCCACGCGATGAGATTCCGCGTGCCCTCGACATACACCGAACGATAGACATCCGCCCCGCCCTTCGATGAGGAAACCGTGTTGACCACCCAGTCAAAGGGGCCCGGCAACGCCTGCAAACTTTCCGGTTGCGTCACATCCCCCACGACGGGAGTGATGCCCGCCGCGCGCAACTCCCCCGCCCCGTCGGCATCCCGCCGCAGGCCAAAGACCACATGGCCGCGCCGCACCAGTTCCGCGCCCAGCGGCAGCCCCACGTAACCACAACCCACAATCAGCACTCGCACGCGCGCACCTTGCCGGAGACCGGAGCGACTGCCCAGCCGGATTCTGTGTTGTAGGAGACGACGTGAGGAGTCTCTGACCGGAACCAAGCAGTTGGAGCATGGCGTTCACGCCGCAGCAGGGTGGAATTCAAAGGAGATCGATGGATTTCCCAACCATCCATGCGAGCGAATACGTTCGCCGCCTCTACCTCAAGCTGCCGCGCCATGAACAGACCTCCCGTCCCTCGCTGCTCACACGTCGCTTCACCGCCCCGTCACCACAATTGGGGATACCCAAGCACATGTTGAACGCAGAAGCTCCTGCCGGATTCCGGGTTGCTTGGGGTGTGTTCGTCTGGCCTGGGGCTGGGTGCTTTCCAAGGACTGATCGGTTTTCTGAAAGACTCGCTGTGCTGTTTCGGGCTCCGCGTTTGTGAAGACTTTGACCAGCACCTACACAGCTGCGAACGGGTGGCCCGTTGCCGCATATGAGGACATGGGGCGTTCAGCTCTGCTCAAGTCCCCGGAGATCTTTGCTGGTGGTGATGGTGGCCGTCATGGGGTGAACTGACACCGTGCTCCGTTGGGACAGTGCGCGAAGGCGTCTCAATTCCCTGCCAACTAAAATATATCTTGAAAATTTCTTGACCATCGATGCGCCATTCTATAAAAAACCTTGCAACTTGGATATGACTTCCCGCGAAGACATAGGGGCAACTCGTTTTCTCGCTTTCTCGCTTTCTCGCTTTCTCGCTTTCTCGCTTTCTCGCTTTCTCGCTTTCTCGCTTAGTAGCCGCCGAAGCCAGGAGGCGGATTTCCCTCCGAAAAACGGTAGAACCCAACTGCGGTCGCCCCCTCTCTCCATTCAGAGCAACGAGGCCGCGCACGACGCGGTCCTGTCCGGCTCGGGCACAAGTGGAATTTATATTCCAGCGGATGTTTCCTTTCGCTGGTTCCACACATTCAGGCACGGGACAGCCACTCATAACATTACGGCCATCATTCAAGGTATCTGGAATTCCATTTTCTATATTCAGACATGCGTTTCTTTTGTGACGAAATGCATTTTCGGTATTTCGGAGTCCATTTCCTGTATCAGAGCGACCGATTACCGCATTTCATCGCGAGTTTTCAATTTCAAACTGTCCGTCTAAACATCCAACCCACCCACTGAAAGGAGACAAACATGGCCGAAAACATCGAATTCATCCTCCAACGCGCCCAAGCCACCAAAGCTGTTCAAGTTTCCATCTCTGCCTCGTGGGTTTGGGAGGAAAAGCCGGTCCCCCAATGGGACACGAGCATCACCGCGCTCGTCACCCAGATGGAAACCACCCAGGACGCGGAGGCTGAATACCTCGCCAAGCGCGGCGAAACCTACACGGCCATTGATGCCATCCACACCCTGTCCGGGCGCTGCTTGCGCATGGCGAAGAACCGCTACCGGAACGACCCCGCCAAGCTCGATGTCATCACCCGGCTGCGCAACAATGCTGGCAGCTATGCCGGGAAGCTTCAGGACGCCCTCGAATGGGAAAGTGCCTGGGAGAAGCTGGACGCCGCGTGGTCCCCGCTGCCCGGCGTGACCCTCGCCACCTTCAAGCCCCAGCGCATCGCCGCCCTCGCTCTCCTCGAAAGTCTCGCCGGAAAAAAGACCGACTGGGATGCGGCGGATGAACAGCTCAACACCCAGGGCCGTGCGTTGAACGCGGACAACGTGGCGTGGTATGAAGCCGCCACCACTGTCTTCCCGGCCGGGACCACGGAAGGCGACCTCATCCGCAGCGACATCCCGACCACCTACACGCCGCCCAGCACCCCGCCCACGGCCATTGAGATAGACCAGGCCATCGCACAAGCCGGCGGCAAGATCGCTGTCACCTACGTTCCCGGCGGCGGACACGACGCCACCAGCCGCCGCCTTGAATGGCAGGTGGTGGGCGTGGATGCCGGTTTCGACCACGACGTGGCCCTGAAACCCGTCGGCCAAACGCTCACCGGATTTACATCCGGCCAGACTGTGAATCTTCGTGTGAAGACCTCCAACCCAGCCGGCAACACCTACAGCGCAGTCAAGACGGCCAGCACCAGTTAGCTTCTCAATCTATGAAAACAAAACCATTTTTCAAGACCAGCATCCTGACTGCAATCGCCTTGCTGGCATTTGCTTCCATAGGGCGTAGTGCCAGCGTCAGCGGCTCCAATACTGGCAATGTGACGATTCCAGATGTTGGTGGCTATGTTTCCAGCACTATCGCGATTTCAAGTGCGCCTGCAGGTTCGACGGTGACAAGCATTGATGTCTATTTCAAATGTATCCACACATATTCGGGCGATCTAACCGTGGATTTAAATGCTGATTCGACGGGCAGCTTGGGTAATCAAAATCTCTGGAATCGCGAAGGCGCAGCAGCAGACAACCCCACTAGGACAATCACCGGGATTTCCACATTCAACGGTCTTTCGGTGAATCGGACATGGTATCTCTACGCAAAGGATTTCGGAGCAGGAGATAGCGGATACATCGACGAATGGACGATTACTGTCTATTATACGGGAGTAAGCGGCCCCGGTGCCTTCACATTGAGCAACGATGCGCCGGTATGGGACACGGGCATTCCGGGACCGAAGGTGAACTTGACGTGGGGGGCATCAAGCGGGGCGACCAGCTACGACCTTTACCGCAACGGCAGCCTGTATTCGTCGGGGATTGCACAGTT
>JBAYGL010000263.1:0-7468 GCA_041666725.1 Limisphaerales bacterium | reverse complement strand
CGACGCGGTCCTGGGCGAACGCGGAGCGGCGGCAATGACTGTCGTCCACTTCACGCTTGATGGCGTGCCGCTGCTCTACAACGGCCAGGAGATTGGCGACACCTCGTTGCAGAGCATCTACGCGCGCTGGCCTGTGCGCTGGGAAGCCGCCTGCCTGCCGAAAGCGAAGGCGAAGTTCGCGTTCCACCAGAAACTCTGCCAGTTGCGCCGCACCGAGACGGCGTTGAGCGGCGGCGAAGTCGTATGGCTCGACAACGACCAGCCCGACGCCGTGCTGTCGTTCCTGCGACGCGCCGGCGGCGAGGAGATCGTCACTGTCGCGAGCCTTTCGAACCGCCGGGTCCATGTGCGGGTCGCACTGCCGGAAAAGTTCAACCTCCTGCTCGCTGACGGCGCGAATGTCGGTTCGGCAGCGGGCACATCAGCGCTCGATCTCGAGGCATTCGGCTATGTCATCGCCAGGAAACGGTAATCACGAAACACGTCTTATGAAAAACCACGCGCAGGCAGTCATCATGTTGTGTCTCTCGCTATCCGGTGTCGCGGCCCAGGCCGACCCACCGGAAGCTTACCGCAAACTCTGGCGCGACCCGGGGGTGAACGGCCGCATCGAGCGGAACATCGAGAAATACCGCAAGGGCGACGCAGCCATCGAGGTCGTCGGCAAAGACGGCAGGCCGGTCAGCGGCGCGAAGATCGAGTTGCGCCAGACGGGGCATGAGTTCCTGTTCGGCTGCAACGCGTTCGTGCTCGGCCAGCTCGACACGCCGGAAAAGGAGCGGCGCTACGAAGAGGCTTTCACCAAAATCTTCAACTTCGCCACCGTGCCGTTCTATTGGGAAGGCACCGAGCCAGCCCAGGGTGAGCTGCGTTACTCGGAGCCCGCCCGCGACATCTGGCGCCGGCCGCCGCCGGACCGGTTCATCCCGTGGGCGGCGAAGCACGGCGTCACGCTCAAGGGCCATCCGCTGCTCTGGCACGCCTACAATCCGACGTGGCTGCCCAAGGACGCCGACGAACTGCGCGCGCTCTATCGCAAACGCTTCAAGGAAATCGCGACGCGCTTCGGCGACAAGATCGGAATCTTCGATGTCGTGAACGAGTCGCAGGTCTGCCCGAAGGCTTATCCGCTCTACACGCCCGACCGCGATTATGTGCGCTGGGCGTTCACGGAGGCGACGCCGTTGTTCCCCGTGAAAACGACGCTGATGATCAACGAGGTGACCGAGTTCAACTTCAAGCCGTTTGCGACAAATCCCTACGTTGCCCAAATCAAATCACTCCTGGCCAGTGACGCGAAGGTCAGGGGAATCGGGCTTCAGTATCACTACTTCCGGCGCAAACAGCTCGACGCGTTTCTCGCCGACCCGAAGTGCGACCCGACCAGGCTGCTCGACGTGTATGAGCAGTTCGGCGAGTTCAACCTGCCGCTCTACATCACCGAGATCACCTTTCCGTCGGCGGACGACGGCGGCGACGCGTTGCAGGAGGAGGTCGTGCGCGACCATTACCGGCTCTGGTTCGCCACGCCGAAGATGGCGGGCATCACATGGTGGAACCTCGGCGACGGCACGGCGGTGAAGGGCGAGAACGAGGCGAAGGGCGGTCTGCTGGACGCCGCATTTGAACCGAAACCGGCCTACCGCGCTCTCGACAAACTCATCAACAAGGATTGGAAGACTCAGGCGCAGATTCAAACCGACACGCAAGGACAGGCAAAGTTCCGAGGCTTCCACGGCACGTATCACTACACCGCCCGTGTCGGCAGCGAAACCGCGCAGGGCACCTTCCATTTGGGGCGCGACGCGAAGAACAAGCTCACCATCCACCTCGGCGCCAAACCTTGAGGTCACCCGTATTCAGAACAGGTCTCAATATCATGAAACACAAGATGACCCGCCGGGATCTCCTGAAACTGTTTTCCGCCGCCGGCCTGGGGCCGGCGTTCACCAGCCGCCTGGTGGCCGATGAATCGGAGCACACGATCAAGAACGCGAAGGAACTGCAGCCATTTCCCGTCGAGAACCGGCCGCGTTATCCCGCCTTCATCCGCGACGGAAAGGTCATCCAGCCCGAGCGTCCGCTGGCGGTGTTCCATGAGACCGATGTGCTGGTGGTTGGCGGCGGTGCGGCGGGCTGGGCGGCGGCGGTCTCGGCGGCGCGTGCCGGCGCGAAGACGATGCTCGTCGAACGCTACGGCTGCTTTGGCGGGCTGTGGACGGGCGGCATCGTGCTGGTGGTCATCAGCACGCACGCGACGGAAAACGGCAAAATGGTGCAGGTCGTGCGCGGCATCGGCGGTGAACTGCTGGACCGGCACGCCAAGTTCGACAACGCCATCGTCAACCGGGGCGAAACGAAGTTCAACCCGACCACCGACCCCGAGGCGACGATGTTCCTGATGGACGAGATGGTCCAGGAGGCGGGCGTGAAGACGCTGTTCCACAGCTGGGCCACCGACGTCATCATGGACGCCGGCGGAGTTCGCGGCGTGGTCTTCGAGAGCAAGGCCGGACGCCAGGCGATCCTCTCGAAGGTCGTCGTGGACACGACCGGCGACGGCGACATCTTCGCGGCGGCGGGCGCGGAGCACGAGCAGCGCCTCCACGCCATCGGGCTGGTGCACCGGCTCGGCAACGTGGACCGCGCAGACGCCGCGAAGTTGAAGACGGCGGGCTACAAACAGCTCGGCTCCATCGAACCGCTGCCGAGCGTCCGCTGGGTGAACCTCCGCGGGCCGAGCACCAACGGCCTCGACATCAACGAGCTGACGCGGCTGCAGTTCGAGCACCGCCGCAGCATCTGGGAGCGCGTTCAGAAAATGCGCAAGACCCCGGGCGGCGAGCAGCTTTTCCTGCTCCAAACCGCGCCGCAGCTCGGCGTGCGCACGACGCGTCTGCTGGCGGGCACGCACCAGCTGACGTTCAAGGAATCGCGCGAGCCAAGGAAGTTTCCCGACGCGGTCGCGGTGGGCGGCGCGCAGAACAGCAGGCATGCCGGCTGGCCGATCCCGTATGGCGTGATGGTGCCGAAGAAACTCGACGGCCTGCTCACGGCGGGCCGCAGCATCTGCGTGGATGAAAAACTCGTCGAGGATTCACGGCTCATCGGCGCGTGCCTGACGACCGGCCACGCGGCGGGCGCGGCGGCCGCACTCGCGGTGAAGGACGGTTGCCGGCCCCGCGACGTGAGCATTCCAAAGCTCCAGAAGCTGCTGCGCGGGCAAGGCGCGTATCTGGGATAATCTCATGGACAGGACCGGCCAGTCAGGCAGGCGGCGACGCGACGGTCTGCGTTTTGCAACACGCTGGCTCTCGCTGGCCGTGGGGGCCGCGCTGGTCCTGCCGTGGTGGATGGTTCCGGTTCCGCTGGCCTCCTTCAGCCCGTTCGTAGCCCTCTGCAGCGCCCTCGTGACATGGACGACCGGCTTTGTCGTGCTCCTCGGCGTGCCGGTGCTCGTGCTGGCGATGTTGAAGCCGCTCTGGTTCTGCCGCTTTGCGTGTCCCGTCGGATTCTTGCAGGAATTGCTCCGCCGGCTCCGGCCCGATTCGGAAGTCCGCTGGCATCACTGGCCGCTGCTCGGGCGCTGGTTCGCGCTGCTGACGCTCGCCGGGGCGCTGGTCGGCTATCCGCTTTTCCTCTGGCTCGATCCGCTCGCGATCTTCAGCGGTTTCTTCAGCGCGTGGCGTCAGCCCTTCACCACGGCCGCCGTGTGTGCGGGACTCGCCCTGCCGGCGGCGCTCCTGTTCGATTTCGTGATGCCGAAGGTGTGGTGCATGAGGATCTGCCCCCTGGGGGCGATGCAGGTGTTGCTCGCGATGGGCCGGCGATGGAGCCGGCGGCCGCCGCGCCTGGAAACGGGCGGACATGCCGGGGCGCAACCCCATTTCAACACGGCCCTGGCAAGGCGGAGCTTTTTCACCGCCTGCATCGGCGCAATCGGCGGAATCGCCGCGCAGAAAGCCCACGGAGCGCCGCCGCTGCGGCCGCCGGGCGCGCTGGACGAAGGGAGATTCACCGGTGCCTGCATCCGTTGTGGCGACTGCACCCGCGTGTGCCCGACGCACATCCTGAGCTCCGACCTTGGCGGGCACGGACTGACCGGCCTGCTCGCGCCGGTGGCGAGTTTCGACAGCGGATACTGCAGGGAAGATTGCAACCGCTGCGGCCAGGTCTGTCCCAGCGGCGCCATTGAACGGCTCACGCTATTGGAGAAGCGCCGGCGCGTCATCGGCCCGGCGAAGGTTGATCTGGAGACCTGCCTGCTTGCGAACGGGCAGGATTGCACGGCCTGCATCCGCGCGTGCCCCTACGAGGCGTTGAAGGTGTTCAGCGACGGTTTCGACACGCGGCCGGATCTGACCCTCGCGCGCTGCACCGGCTGCGGCGCGTGTGAGACGGCGTGCCCCGTGCGTCCACTTCGCGCCATCCGCGTCGTCCCCAAGCCCGGCGTGCTGCCAGCCTGATTGCCACAACCGGGCGACACCGTTTCAGCCCTGGCCCGGCGGCGCTCCGACCGCAGTCGCCCATGATCTCTGGCGCGGAATCGAATCGCCGGACCTCGCGGAGTCAAAGCGCTCTTGCTCCCGACCGATTTGCCCGGGATGATTCCGTCCGATCAATCACCGCCCCGCCCGCTGACCGCAATGCGAGGGATCGTTGACCTGAGTCAACCGGGGCAGGTGCAGTTGACGGTAGAAGTCTATCGAAAACCGGCTCCGTGTGACGGGCGACAAACACCATGAAAATTGGCATTTCCACCCTCGGCTTCCACGAATACACAAACGCGCAGCTGGCGAAGGAGCTGGCGGCGGCGGGCTTCAAGACCGTCCAGCTTTTCCTCGCCCAGACCGACAGCAAGTTCTGGAAATACAATGACCGCTCGGACATCTCCGCCCTCACTCCCGGGAGGTGCGCGGAGATCGCCAACGCGTATCGCAGCGCCGGTCTCACGATCCACAGCATCGGTGTTTACACGAACCTCATCCATCCCGACGAGGCCGAGCGGAAGGCGAACTTCGCCTACTTCGAGGCGATGATGCAGGCTGGAGCCCACATGGGCGTCCGCACCTTCATCACCGAGGCGGGCCATTACCAGCATCCGAAGGAGCCCGAGCCGCGCGTTCCCATTCATTTCCAGGAGCCGGTGTGGCCGAGGATGGTCGCCACGGCGCAGCAGCTCGCCACGGCGGCGGCGAAACATCAAGCGACCATCCTGATGGAGCCGTTCTATCGCGGCTTCCTCGCCAGCGCCAAGCGCACGCGGCTGTTTCTGGAGGAGGTCCATTCCTCGTCCATCCGGGCACTGCTGGATGTCGCCAACCTGATCGAGGTGAATGATCTTGAGGAAATGTTCGCCCAGCTGGGCCCCTGGACCGACTGCATCCACGCCAAGGACCGCAAGCTGCACATCGATCGCGGCGTGGGGGCGGGCAAGGGCGACGTTGATTACAGAAAATTTGTCACGCTCGCGGCGAAGCACACGCCACACGCGCCCCTCATCCTCGAATACGTCGGCTCGAAGGACTACCGGGAATCACTCGCTCATCTGCGCATCGCGATGAGCGCCGCAGGCGTGAAGGAAGATTGAGCCGGGACGGAGCCGCTACCGCTTCATCAGCGTCTCGTCCAGGTTCAGCAGCACGTTCGCCACCGTGGTCCAGGCGGCGAGGTTCACAGGATCGGCACCTTCGGGCAGCGGGCCCAGCGGGTCGGTGGCCAGGGCGGTGGCTTTCGCCTTGTCCTTGGCGAACTCGGCGGCGCTTTCCGTGTGGAGCTTCACGAGCCTGGCGACTTCGTTGTCGGAAGGTGGGCGGGCAAGCACGAGGCGGAAGCCGTGGCGGGCCTTGTCGGCATCGGTCGCACCGCCGTCCTTCGCCATGCGGCGGGCGAGGGCTTGCGCGGCCTCGACGTAAACGGGATCATTCATCGTCACGAGCGCCTGGAGCGGCGTGTTGGTGCGGTTGCGGCGCAGGGAGCAGACCTCGCGGTTCGGCGCGTCAAACGTGGCCATCGAGGGATACGGGCTGGTGCGCCGCCACTCGGTGTAGAGGCCGCGACGGTAGCGGTCCTCACCGGTGCTGGTCGCCCAGTCCAGCGCACCGCCGAACGCCGCGTTGAGGCCGGAGCTGGGCCGCGACGGGCGCACGCTCGGGCCGAACCTCTTCGCACTCAGCAGGCCGCTCGCCGCCAGCGACTGGTCGCGCACCATCTCGGCGCTCAGGCGCAGGCGCGGTCCGCGCGAAACCAGGCGGTTGTCCGGATCTTTTTCCAGCGCATCGGGCGTGACCTTCGAGGACTGCCGGTAAGCCTGTGACGTGACAAGCAGGCGGAGGAACTTCTTCGTGTCCCACTTCATCGCGACCAGCTCGGTCGCCAGCCAGTCGAGCAGCTCCGGGTGTGACGGCAGCTCGCCCTGCGCGCCAAACTCCTCGCTCGTGCGCACGAGGCCGGTGCCGAAAATGGCTTCCCAATAGCGGTTCGCCACGACGCGGGCGGTGAGCGGGTTGTTGTCGTCCATGAGCCACTTCGCGAGCGTGAGCCGGTTTCGCGGAGCGTCTTTCGGCAGAGGCGGCCACGCAGCGGGCACGCCTTCGGTGACTTCGTCGCCGAGATTCTGCCAGTTGCCGCGAATCTGGATCTTGGTCGCGCGACGCTTCTCGGCGGGCATCTCGCGCTGGACGGGGACGGTGCCGGGCTTCAGGTCCGCGAGCGATTTGGTGAGCGAGGCAAACTGCTCCCGGTCATTCTTCAACCCGGGGGCGAGAGTGCGGGCGTAGTAATCCTGGATGCGCGACTGCTGGGCGGCGGTGCGCGATCCGGCTGCGACGGCCGCCGCAACATCCGCCGGTGTGCGCACAAACTCGGCGGCGCGAGCGTCCGCCGTCACGCTGAGGCGGAACTGGCCGAGCGTGGCCTTCGCAGTGGCGGATTGCTGCTCGAGCGTCACGGCCAGCCGTGATCCGGCGGGTATCTCAACGGGCTTTCCCGCAACAAGGGTGAGCGTGTGCGGTCGGCCGGTCGCGCCGCCCACGGCCCAGCCACGGGTGAGGTCTTTCTTCGGGGCCGCGTCGCTCAGGACGTTCTCGGCGTCGAAATCTGCCTGCGTGAAATCCGCGATGGCCATCGTGAACTTCACTTCGCGCACGCTGTTCATCGCAAAGGCCACTTCCTGCTTCGGCGCTTCGTTGCCGGACTTGTCCCAGACCACGTTGCGCTGCGCGTCGAACGCGACGACGCGGAAGCCCTTGAGCCGTTCGCCTGCCTCGGTGCGGTTCCAGACCACGATGCGCTCCAGCGTGCGCGGTTCCTTGAGGTCCACTTCCCACCACGGGTTGTCCTGCCCGTCGGCGGTGTGGGCGACCGATCCCCTGGCGTATTCGCCGTCGGTCCGGCCATCAATCGCGCGCGACGCGACGGCATCCTGATAAGTGCTGCTCTGCGTGGCCGTGCCTTTGAGGGCGACATT
>JBAYGL010000262.1:0-7491 GCA_041666725.1 Limisphaerales bacterium | reverse complement strand
CGCCGCGAACCGCACCGATGACGCAATGTGGCGGGTGGTGGCCGAGTTTCGCGCCGGCTACGTGGCGATGCACATGCAGGGCACGCCGCAGACCATGCAGCAGAACCCGGCCTACCCGGACGTGGTGCTGGATGTCGACGGATTCTTTGCAGACCGGCTGCAACGGCTGGAGCGGGCGGGCGTCCGGAGCGAGCAGGTCGCGCTCGATCCCGGCATCGGCTTTGGCAAGACGCTGGAGCACAACCTGCAGTTGCTCGGCACGATGAAAAGCTTCGCACAGCATGGCAGGCCGCTGTTGCTCGGAGTTTCCCGAAAATCGTTCCTCGGTCGGCTCACCGGCGCGGAAACTCCGGCCGGGCGGCTGCCGGGCGCGCTGGCCTGCGCCGCCCTCGCCGTTCGGGACGGCGTGCAGATCCTCCGCGTGCATGACGTGCGCGAGACAGTGCAGGCGGTGCGGGTGGCGGAAGCGATTGAAGCGAGCCGCCCGGAACAGCAAGCAGTGTTCAGCAGCCAGTGGAGCGCCGGCGCCCGCAACGCTTCCGGCACTGAATGCTGAACACTGATTACTGCTTCTCTCCGCCTCCCGTTTGCGTCAAAGTAGCCGCCGACACTGTGGCGCTCGAAATCATCAATCTCGTCTGGCGGCCCGCGCTGGAGATACTCATCCTCGCGGTGGGGATTTATTACGCCGCGAACTTCATCCGCGGCACGCGGGGTGCGCCGGTGGTGACCGGGCTGGTGGTGCTGTTCGTCGCGTTGAGCTTCCTCACCACCGTGCTGGAGCTGACGGTGCTGCGCTGGCTTCTGACGACGTTTTCCGCGTTCAGCGCGGTCGCGGTGCTGGTGATTTTCCAGCCGGAGCTGCGCCGCCTGCTCGCCGAGCTGGGCAACCAGTCGCTTCTCATGTCCGCCCGCGAGCAGCGCGAGGACATCGAGGTCATCATCGAGACCGTCGAGCGCCTCGCCGACGTGCGCATCGGCGCGCTGATGGCCATGGAGCAAAGCATCAACCTCGCGGAGGCCGTCGAGGCCGGCGTCGCCGTGGACTGCGAGGCCACGCCGGAGATGCTGGAGACGATCTTCTTCCCGAACAACGCCATCCACGACGGCGGCGTGCTCGTCAAGAACGGCCGCATTCTCCGCGCCGCGTGCATCTTCCCTCTGACGCAGCGGCAGGACCTGCACAAATCGCTCGGCACCCGGCACCGGGCGGCGATCGGCCTGAGCGAGGAGACGGACGCCGTGGTGGTGGTCGTGTCCGAGGAGACGGGCGCGGTCTCGTATGCCTATCGCGGCGAGCTGAAGCGCGGCGTGACCTTCGAGGAGCTGCGGGCGTTCCTCACGACCATCTTCGTGAAGCGCGTGCGGGCGCGGAACTGGGCGGACAACCTCCGCCTCTGGCTGGCCCGCAACACCGGGCATGCGCCTGTCGAAAAGCCCGTCGATCCAGATGCAGCCGGCCCCCGCCCCGCTGAAGCAGGCGGCCCCGCCCCGGCGAAGAAAGCAGAGGCCAGGTAATGCCCATACGCGAAGCCATCTTCCGGAATTTCTGGCTCAAGCTCTTCTCGCTCGTGCTGGCGACGATGATCTGGTTCGCCATCGTCGGCGCGCAGAGCAACCTCCATCCGGACCGCCCTGCACTCGGCTCGTTCACCCACACCATCGAGAGCGTCCCCATCACCGTGATGAAATCGGCCGCCGACCTGCGGGCCTTTCGTGTCGAACCGAACCTGATCAACGTCACGGTTCGCGGTCCCATCGCCCAGGTTCAAGCCTTGACCGCCCAGCACCTCGAAGTTTTCATCAACCTGACCGACGTGCATGACACCATTGGCCTGACCAAAAAAATTCTCGTTCATGCCCCCGCCGGCATCACGGTCGTGGAAGTTTCCCACACCGAGGCGCGCATCACGCCCGTTTCCGCACCACAACAACCTCGACCATGAGCAACGCACCCAGGAAAATCTTCGGCACCGACGGCGTCCGCGGCACCGCGAACATCGAGCCTGTGACGGCGGAGACCGCCCTCAAGCTGGGCCGTGCGGCCGCGCACGTGTTCAAGAACCTTGAGTCCCAGTCCCGTTCGCGCGGCAAGCACCGCATCGTCATCGGCAAGGACACCCGCCTCTCCGGCTACATGCTCGAGAACGCGCTCAGCTCCGGCATCCTCAGCATGGGCGTGGACGTGCTCTTCATCGGACCGCTGCCCACGCCGGGCGTCGCCTACGCCACGCGCTCGCTTCGCGCGGACGCGGGCATCGTCATCACCGCGTCACACAATCCCTACGATGACAACGGCATCAAGTTCTTCGGCGCGGACGGCTTCAAGCTGCCCGACCCCATCGAGGCGCAGATCGAAAGCCTCGTCTTCAGCGGCGACATCGAAAGCGTCCGCCCCTCCGCCACGGAGATCGGCAAGGCCGTCCGCATCGACGACGCGCTGGGCCGCTACATCGAGTATGCGAAGGCGTCCTTCCCGAAGGGTCTGACGCTCGACGGGATGCGCATCGTCGTGGACTGTGCGAACGGCGCGTCATACAAGGCCACGCCCAGCGTCCTGCGCGAGCTGGGCGCGGAGATCTTCGTCTTCGGCAACACCCCCGACGGCACGAACATCAACAAGGAGTGCGGCTCGATGCACCCGCAGAACCTCTGCGCCAAGGTCCGCGAATACCGCGCCGACCTCGGCATCGCGCACGACGGTGACGCCGACCGCGTCATCCTCAGCGACGAAACGGGGATCCTCCTCGATGGCGACGACATCATGGCCATCGCCGCGCTGGACATGCTGGCGCAGGGCACGCTCGCCGAGAAGACGCTCGTCGCCACCGTGATGAGCAATGCCGGCCTCGGGGCCGCGGTGCAGGCCGCGGGCGGCAAGACGGTTTACACCGCCGTCGGCGACAAGAACGTGATCGATGAGATGCTCAAGTGCGGCTACAACTTCGGCGGCGAGGAGAGCGGCCACCTCATCTTCCGCGACTACTCCAGCACCGGCGACGGCCTCGTCGCCGCGCTCCAGGTGCTGCGCATCATGAAGGCGCGCGGGGAAAACCTCTCGAAGCTCAAGCGCTGCTGGACCCGTTTCCCGAAGCAGGTCACGAACTTCAAGGTCCGCGAGAAGACGCCCTTCGACCAGCTCGACGGCGTGCTGGCGCTCGTGAAGGAGGCCGAGGCGGAAGTCCAGCCCTCCGGCGGGCGCGTGCTGCTCCGCTACTCCGGCACCGAACCGAAGTGCCGCCTGCTCATCGAAGGCAACGACATGGCCGCGCTCGACAAGTGGTCCCGCAAGATTTCCGACGCCATCAAGAAACAGGTCGGGGCATAGCGGGAAGTCATCAGGCGTAAGCGGGGTGCCGGCTTGACTCCCGGCGGGCCCCGCGAACGTAATCGCACGAATCGTTGCCCGGCCAAACCAGTCTGAACACACACATGAAACTGCTCCGCTCCCTCCTCGCCCTCACCGCAGCCGCCCTGCTGGCCACGCTGCCCGCGACCGCCGCACCGATCCCCGACGACGCCTTCATCAACGGCTTCGCCATCGGCTGCCAGGCCTACAGCTTCAACCGTTTCTCCGTCTTCGAGGCCATTGCGAAGACCGCCGAGACCGGCGGCAAGGTCATCGAGTTCTACCCCGGCCAGTTCCTCACGAAGGAAGAGCGGAACATCAAATGGAACCACGACGCCTCCGACGAGGTCGTCGCCCGTGTGAAGGAGCAGCTCGCCAGGCACGGCATCCGCGCCGTGAATTACGGCGTCGTCACCGTCCCCAAGGATGAGGCGGGCGCGCGGAAGATTTTCGAGTTCGCCAAAAAGCTGGGTCTCTACGGCATCACCACCGAGTCCGTGGACAACCTCGACCTCATTGAAAAACTGGTGAAGGAATACGACATCTGCGTGGGCATTCACCAGCACGCCAAGCGTTTCAAGAAAGAGCGCGACGCGCAGGGCAACCTCGTCCAGGATCTCACCTACAAGGTCTGGAGCCCCGAATACGTTCGTGACCAGGTGGCGAAGCGCGACCGGCGCATCGGCGCGTGCGCGGACCTCGGCCATTGGCAGACCTCCGGCCTCAAGGCGCTGGACTGTGTGAAAATCCTCGAAGGCCGCATCATGAGCGTCCACATGAAGGAACGCGCCGGGCTGGGAGCCGGCGAGCACGACACCATCTTCGGCACCGGCATCACGGACCTGGCGGGCATCCTGGCTGAGTTGAAACGCCAGAAGTTCACCGGCAACGTCGCCATCGAATACGAATTCAACTGGGACAACTCAGTCCCGGACATCAGGCAGTGCGTGGACTTCGTCCGCAAGTGGAAGCCGAAGCACTGATTTCCGGGCGAACCGCACCCGGCAAATCCGATTCGTTCCGGACTTTGAGAGTGTCGCCTCCGTCGCCGGGCAGGAATCAACCTTCAGTCTTCTTTCGCTCCACCGTCTCCCGGCAGTAGCGCTCGAAGACCGCGTTGATGCTGGACCAGCCGAAGTTTTTCTCCACCAGGGCGCGTGCGTTCCGGCCAAACGCGCTTCGGCGGTCGGCCTGGTCGAACAGGAGGCCGATCTCACGCGCGAAGTCGGCCGGGGTGTCGGCCAGTCCGATGTGTTCACCGTGCTGGACCGGCAAGCCTTCCGCACCGATGCGCGTGCTCACGCACGGGATGCCCGTGGCCATCGCCTCGAAAATCTTGATGCGCGTGCCGCCGCCGACGCGCAGGGGGACGACCATCACCTCGCCCGCCGCGAGGTGCGGACGCACATCGTCCACGGTGCCGGTGACGCTGATGCTGGCGTCGCGTGCGGCGAGTTCCAGCACCTTGGGCGCAGGCTTGCGGCCCACGATGGTGAGCGTCGCGTCGGGAAACTTCTGCTTCACCAGCGGCCACATCTCGTCGGCGAACCAGCAGCAGCCGTCGATGTTGGGCATCCAGTCCATCGAGCCCAGGAAGACCAGGGAACGCGGCGTGCGCGGCGCGGCGCTCAGTTGGAAGAAATCAAGGTCCACGCCGGTGGGCACCGCACCGGCGACGTTGGTGAGCTTGAACTCCTCGCGCAGCAGCCGGGCGTCCTCTTCGGAGACGGCGCAGACCTTGTCCGCCAGCGAACAGTAGAGGTTTTCCTGAAGCACGGTCCGCCGCCACTGGCCGCGCATGTAAAAGCGTTTCACAGCCCCGCGCGCCGTGTCGAAGTGCCGCTTCCAGATGAGCGACTCGACGTTGTGCTGGAAGAGCAGCACGGGCGTGCGCGGGCGTCGGCCGCCGGCGAAGAGCGCGACGCCCGGCGTGAGAAAGTCGCAGACAATCAGGTCAAACTTGCCCGAGGCATCGGCCCCGGCCATTGCCTGCGCCCACGCGGCGGAGCGGTATTTGTGAAGCGCGTAGGGCTGGCGCGTGAGGAAGAAATTTGCGGCCAGCTCGGCAAAAAACGCAGGCGAACCCTTCGGCGTCTCCCGCCAGGGAATCCACGTCTGCGCATCGGAATATTCAGCGGCGTCCTTGCGGGCGGACTCGGGCGTGCCCTCGGGCCAGAGCGAGAGGTAGGTGAGCGGGTTCCGCTTCCTCAGCTCGCGGAGCATGTTGTAGGTGCGGATTTTTCCGCCGGTGTCCACGGGGTGCAGCGGACCCGTCTTGAGCCAGAGGATGCGGAGGGGGGCGCTCATTTGAGTTTGCCGGTCTGCGCCCGTTTGGAATGCCGTGCCATGTGAGTGTTGGTGCCGGATTGAACTACAACCGGTTCGACGGCAGAAGGAATTTCAGCGGAGCGCCGGGAACCTTCAAACCCAACCGGAAGTTCGTTTCCATCCCCTCCTCCCCGACTTGCACGGCGTCGGTTGACAGCTTCCCGCAAATATCGCACGGTCCGAAAAGCTCAATGCATTCAGACATGAAAACCCTGCTGTTCACCCTTGGTATTGGCATCGCTTGCACCGCCTCCAGCGCCTTCGGGCAGGGAGCCGCCGTCATCATCAAACAGCGCGCGAAGGAGACCGCCGGACGTCCCGTAACCGCCCCCTCGCCCGCCCCTGCCGCGCAGCCGGGCGCGCCCGGCGTCCCGCCCGCCCCGCAGATCCGCACGGTCGTGCCCAACATCTCCAAAATTCTCGCCGACCTCGCCATCATCAAATCCCGCCCGCAGGCTGAACAAGGCCAGAAAGACAAGCTCGCCAACGACCTCGCCGCCGTGGTGCTGGGCGAGTCGAAGCCTTCGACGGATGCCGTGAAGAAACTCGCCAGCACCCTGGCCGACACCATTGCGGGCAGGAAAATATCCGCCGCCGACCAGACCGCGCTCGCCCGCAACCTCGCCTATGCGCTGAATGCCGCCGCCGAGTCACCCCAGCTCGCCGCCGCCGTCCAGGGCGTGAAGGACGCGCTCACGCTTGCCGGCGCGAATGACGCAGGCATCCAGTCCGTGGCCAGGGCGCTCATGGAACTGAGCGCGAAATAGGCGGTTTGAATTTCCCGCTTGAGTGATCCTCTTCCGAAACGCAGCGATCTGACACACGACGAGTCGCTCGGTCTGCTGCGGGTGCTGATGCCGACGCTCGCCGCGTGTCTCCTGTTCCTGCTCGTCATCCCCACGGACGAGCAGCCATTGCATCCCAGCTCCGACGAAGTCCGCCGGCAGGTTGTCGGCGTGGTGAAGGGACAGTTCAACGCATTTCGGGACCGGGACTACGAACTGGCCTACTCCTTCGCTGCGACGGGGGTCCAGCAGCAATTCACCGTCACTGCTTTTGAACGCATGGTGAAGGGCACGTATCCGGCCATCGCCTTCTGGCGCACCGTCTCCTTCGGCGAAGTGGAGGACAATGGGCAGCGGGCAGTTGTGCAGGTTTCCGTCCAGGGCCGGAGCCGTCGCACCCGGTTCTTTCGCTACGGGCTTGTTCGCGAGGCAAACAAGTGGCGCATCGGAAGTGTGATGGAAATCAGCCGCCCGCCTGCGGTTCAGGGACAGCCGGTTTAGACGGAGGCGATCTCTTCAAGGGCTCCGTTTCGCTGCGTTCGGAGCAAACCTTCGCATTCCTCCAGTCCCCTCCACGAGCAGTCGCCTTGCATAGGGGTTTCCCTCATCCCGCAATCGGTTGCTCCGCCCGATACCGCGCCGTGCGCCCGCGCGTAAGTTGGAGCCATGAACAACGCACTGAGCTTTCCGAGTGGCAGCAAGGAAGCCGTGCGCTCCACGAAACGCACACAGCCTCATGTTATGAACAGCAAACCCTCCCCCGGCACGGCCCGCACCTTCCGCGTGAGCTTCCCGCAGAAGCCCGTCGTGTTCCTCGACATCGTGGTGAAACGCTTTACGCGCAGCGTGGCGGCAGGCCGACCGGGCTTGCTGGCCAAACTCGACCGGCCCTCCAACGGCGTCCTCGCCCTCCTGCTTGGATTTTTCCTGACGGTTGCAGGACGCCCGGCCGCGCACGCTGCGCTTACGAACTCCTCGGTGGACCTGGCGGTGCTGGTGGTCAGTGCGACGACCAATGACGCGGCGCTG
>JBAYGL010000261.1:0-7558 GCA_041666725.1 Limisphaerales bacterium | reverse complement strand
TCGGCGGCGGCCTGTTTGTTGAAGGGGTTCGCGGTGGCGACGAGCACGGATTTGCTCATCCGGTCGAAGGGCAGGATGCACCATTTGAGACAGAGCGCGCGTGGGAAGCCCTTGGCCAGTTCGTTGTCGATGTCGTATCGCTCGAGCGGCATGTATCCGATGCGGGCACGGTCGATGATGAGCTTCAGGGATTTGTCGAGGCCCAGGACGCCCTTGTCCGCCATGACCTGCAGGAATGGCTCCACAACCTGCGTGACGGGTTCGGAGCCGGGCGTGAACCAGAGGCGTCCGAAGTCCTGCGCGTTGATGAGCTTGCCGTCCACAAAGATGCGCTGCATGGCGGCCTTGCCGTCGTCCTGATCGGCCGCGGCGGCCTTGGCGGCGAGGCTGCCGGGTTTGGAGGGTTTGCCCGGCTCGGTGGCGAGAGGGCCGGGCATTGTGGACGAGTCGGCGGAGCGGCCGGCGAAGCTGTTGGTCTTGTTCTCGATCTCGTTCAGCGCCTTCCGCACGTCGGGATCGTCCGGGAAACGTTGGAGAATCGTCTCATACTCCATGATGGCGGAGCTGAGCTGGCCGAGCTGGACGTAGGCCTCCGCGATGCGCTTGGACGTGTCCACCACGTCCTTCTGCATCCCCAGCTTCATGTAGGCTTCCTTGAGGATTTCGAGCGACTGATAGTCCAGCGGCTGCGACTGAGTGATCACGCGGAACATCTCAATCGTCTGCTGCAACTGGGCTTCTTCGCTGGGAGACAGGGCGGCCATTTGCTGTGGGTTATCTCGCACGGAAAACGCGCGGCTGTCGAGCGCGCTTTTCCCCGGCGGGGAACGGATGGAGGTGAAAAAGCGGAACGGAGCTAGTTGGCGGCCGTTTTCTTCTTCTTGGCACCGGGCCCGCCTTTCGGAGCGGCAGGATGGATCATGGTCTCCGGCGCGTCAGGGTCCGGCACCTTCAATTCCTTGCGCAGGCGGGCCAGCTCCGTGTGCAGTTCGGCACGCGTCTTTGCGTAGGCAGGATCCTCGTAAAAGCTCGTGAGCTCCTGCGGATCCTTCTCGCGGTCGAAGAGCTCCCAGTAGTTCACGTCCGGCTCGTAGAAGTGGACGAGCTTGTAGCGGTCGGTGATGACGGCGTAGTGCTTCCGGACGTGGTGCGGGCCGGGATACTCGTAGTAGTGGTAGTAAAAGCTCTTGCGCCAGTCGGCCGGCGTCCGGCCCTTGAGGAGGGGCACGAAGCTGCGGCCCTGGATGTCGCCGGGAACCGGCTGGCCGGCGGCTTCGAGGAAGGTGCCGGCGAAGTCGAGATTGCTGACGATGTCGTGGTTCACGCTGCCGGGCTTGGTCACGCCGGGCCAGCGCGCCAGCAGCGGCGTGCGCACCGACTCCTCGTAAAACCACCGCTTGTCGAACCACCCGTGCTCGCCGAGGTAGAAGCCCTGGTCGCTGCTGTAAACGACGATGGTGTCCTTGGCCAGGCCCTCGTCATCGAGATATTTAAGCAGCCGTCCGACGCTCTCATCCACGCTCAGGATGCAGCCAAGGTAGTCGTGCAGGTAGCGCTGGTAGCGCCAGCGGACGAGTTCCTTGCCCGTGAGGTTCGCCTTTCTGAACTCCTCGTTGCGCGGCTCGTAGTAGGCGTTCCACACCTTGCGCTGCTCCTCGTTCAAGCCGCCCGGCACCGTCAGTTTAGCGTCAAGCGGGGTGAAGGTCTTCTCCAGCGTCATGTCCTGCTCGTATTCGGCGCGTCCGCGGCCCGTGTAGTTGTCGAACAACGTCGGCGGTTCGTCGAACTTCCGGTCCTTGTTCCAGCCGAGGTTTTTCAAGTTCGGCGACCACTCGCGATGCGGCGCCTTGTGCTGGCACATCATGAGGAAGGGCTTGGATTTGTCGCGCTTCTTCAGCCACTCCAGCGAAAGGTCGGTGATGATGTCCGTCGCGTAACCTTCGTGTTTCACCCGCTCGCCGTTGCGGATCATCGGCGGGTTGTAGTAGATGCCCTGGCCCGGGAGGATTTCCCAGTAGTCGAAGCCCGTCGGATCGCTCACCAGATGCCACTTGCCGACGATGGCGGTCTGGTAGCCCGCCGCCTTGAGCAGCTTCGGGAAGGTCTGCTGTGTGCTGTCGAAGCGGCTGTTGGTGTTGTTGTAGAAGCCGTTCGCGTGGCTGTATTTCCCGGTCATCACCGTCGCGCGGCTCGGTCCGCAGATTGAGTTCGGCACCATGGCGCGTTGGAAGATCATTCCTTCCTTCGCCAGCCGGTCAATGTTCGGCGTCTGCACCAGCTTGAGGGAATGCTGGTAGGCGCTGATGGCCTGGTAGGCATGGTCGTCGCTGAAGATGAAGAGGATGTTGGGCTGCTTCGGCGCGGCGGTCGAAGCGACGGTGACGAGAGCGAAGGCGAGGAGCAGGCAAAGACGTTTCATGGTGGCTGGCCGGATCGGACGGAGCGACGGGGAAAAGGTTTCGGTGGGTTTCAGCGCCCGGACTTGGTCGAGCGCGTGCGGCGGATTTCGAGTTTCGTGATATGATCCGTGTCCACGAGATGCTTGCCGCCCTCCTGGTCCACGACAATCACCGTCTCGCCGATGGGAGGAATCAGCATGAAATCAGGATGCGGCACATGGATCGCGTCGCCGTCCGATGTGCGCACCGTGTAAGCGTGGAACGGCGTCGCGCTGTTGATTTCGCGCAGTTCTTTGATGCTCATGGTGGATTGGTAACACAAGACCCGAGGGCAGGCTAACCAAAAACCCGCCTGTTCCGGCCGAAACCCGCTCACTTCCCCAGCAGTCCAAGCAGCGCGTCCACGATCCTCACCGACGCATCCGTCTCCAGAAAACTCCACCGGCAGCGCCACGTCTCGTAGCCGCCGAGACGGTGTTGCTCCGGCGTCGGAATGTAGCCGTAGTAGCCGTTCGCCAGCGAGATGACGAACGTGTTTGGGCTGCGCCTCTTCAGTTCCAGCCCAACCTCGGCAAACGGCTCGCCGGGAATCGATCCGATGCGCAGTTCGCCGACGTGGAAGGCCTGCAACGGCACGTTCACCTGCGCCGGCCAGTCCGCCATGATGATGGACTCACGCGCATAGACCTCCGGCAGCGTGGCCATGCGCGGGAACGATGGCGCGCGGCTGACCAATTCGCGGGCGCGGGGCAACTCCTCCACTGCGGGCCGGCGCACGGCGAGCTTGAGTTCGCTGTGCGCGGCGGCGAGCGGCACCCAATCGCGGTGCGTCACCTTGCCGAGTGCGCCGTGGACGGCGGCGGCCACGTCATTCGCGACGAGCCGCATCTGCCCGTAAGCCGGCTGGCGCGGCTGGCCGCCGCGGAAGTTGACGTTGTTGATGTTGCCGCTCGTGCCATTGGCGAGCATCGCGACGAACGGCGGATTGCTCCGCTCCGCCTGCAACAATTCCGTCATCCGCTCCGCGAAGACGCCGTAGTAATCGGCCGAGAGGTCGCCGGAATTCACGCCGCCGACGTAATGCAACGAGTAGTCCGCCAGCAGCGCGACGGGCCGGCCGTTCGTGGATTGCACGGAGATAAACCAGACTTGCGGGTCCGTCGGTCCCGCCGGTTCGACGAGGTCCGGGTTGTTCACGCCGGGATTGGTGCGGACGAGATCATTCGTGCCGCCGAAGGGATTCGCCGGGACCGTGCCGGGCTTCACCTTCCAGCGGCGGTTGAAGACGTGTTGCGGCACGTCCACCGAGCCCCAGCCGATGCGCGCGGGCGCGAGCTGGTTCGCCGCGCGGCGCACGCCGTCCGCGACGCGCTGCACGAGAAACTGCTGATATGCCGGGTCAGGCTCGCACTGCGCGAGGGGAATGGTCGTGGGCGCGGAATGTGTGTGCGTCGCCGCGATCAGCACGTGCGTTGGCGGAATGCCGGTGTGCTCGCGAATAAGCGCCTTCGCCTCGTCAATCAGCCCCTGTCCCAGCAGCGCCACGTCCACCATCACGAAGGCCAGCCGCGTCTGTCCGTCGTCCAGCACGAGGCAGCGCGCATGCAGTTCATCGTGGACGTGCCGGGCCTTCATGTCCTGAAACCCGCCGCTGATGGACACGCCGAGCCAGGGCGTGATGACGCTCGTGGCGGCCCCTGCCCGGAACATGCGGTCCGGTGCCGCTGCTGCGCGGGCGGAAACTCCGGCTGCGCCGAGGATCGCCAGCCCGGCAAGCAACAGAAACAGGCGTCTTTTCATGGGAAACAAGTCAGGTCGGAGCAAATCGCGGGTGACACTTTCGGAGTCTTTCGCGGGGAGCGGGTTGACTCAAGGGAAAAGGACGGCACCTTTGTCTCCGCCCGATGCCGGGCCTGATATGATCACCCTTCGCCCCGCTCACGAACGCGGCCACGCCGACCACGGCTGGCTGGACTCCTGGCACACGTTCTCGTTTGCCGATTACCACGACCCGCGCCACATGGGATTCCGCGGCCTGCGCGTCATCAACGACGACATCATCGCGGGTGGCGGCGGCTTCGGGATGCACCCGCACCGCGACATGGAGATCATCACCTACGTGCTGCGCGGCGCGCTCCAGCACCGCGACAGCATGGGTAACACGGCCGTCATGCGCGCGGGCGACGCCCAGCAGATGAGCGCGGGCACCGGTGTGCGGCACAGCGAGTTCAACCACTCGCCCAACGAACCGTTGCGGCTGCTGCAGATTTGGATTCAACCGGAGCACAAGGGCGTGAAGCCCAGCTACGCCGAGAAGTCTTTCGCCAGCGCCGCACCGGGACAACTCCACCTTGTCGCGAGCAGGGCCGGACGTGATGGCAGCCTGTCCATCCACCAGGACGCCGACGTGTGGCTCGCGAAGTTCGCCGGCGGCGAAACATTCTCGCACACGCTCCGCCCCGGCCGCCATGCCTGGCTGCAAGTGGCCGAGGGCGAAGTGACCTTGAACGGCGCTCCACTCAAGGCCGGCGACGGCGCGGCTATCAGCGAGGAGTCCGCGCTCACGCTCACCGGACGCGGGCCGTCGCAAGTGCTGTTGTTCGACCTGAACTGAGACTGGGTCGGCACTCTTCACCAGAACACCTGCTGCAAAAACTCCTTGTTGACTATTTAGTCAACTAAAGAGATGCTCACCCGCGAGTCGAACAACGACCGTTACAAGTCCGAACCGAGACAAAAAGTTATGGGCCGTGTCAGTGATGCCAAAGAAAAGTTGATGAAAGCCGTCACCGAGCTGATTTGGTCCGGCTCGTATGGCAGCACGACCATTGACCACATCTGCGAGCGGGCCGGCGTGAAGAAGGGGAGTTTCTACTACTTCTTTGACTCGAAGGCCGCGCTGGCCGAGGAGGCCATTCAATCGGCGTGGGAGGAGTTTCGCCCCAAGCTCGACCGGGTGTTCTCGCCGTCGTTGCCGCCGCTGGAGCGCCTCCACCGGTTCTGCGAGTTCGAGTATGCCGAACAGCTTGAAATGCAGCGTCAATTCGGCCATGTGCTGGGGTGTCCGCTCTGCACGCTGGGCACGGAAGTTTCCACCCAGGAGGCCGGCCTGCGCCAGAAGGTCGAGGACATCATGGACCAGTTCCGCAAGTATCTGGAGACGACGATTCGCGACGCGCACGCGGAGGGAGTCATCCGTGCGCCCGACGCGGCGGCCAAGGCGCGCACCATCTACGCCTTCAGCGAGGGGTTGATGACACAGGCGCGCATTCGCAACAACGCAGAGGTCCTGCGCGAGATGGAGCGCGGCATCCTGGACCTGCTCGGCGCGAAGCCGGTGGATGCGGCGGCCGCTTAAAATTTTTGCTCATCTATTTGACTAAACAGACAACTACTCACTGAAACCGTCTATGAAACTGAAAGTGAACTATCGGGCCGGGCGCTTCACTCCCGCTGTGCGAGTCGCCTTGGCGGAACCGCGCGATGAGCGCCTGCAACGGCTCCGTGAGAGCATCGAAACCGAGTTCGCGCATCTGCGCGACACGCGGGGGCATCTCGTGAGGCTTGCGTTGAATGAAGCCGAGGCGCTGGCGATGCAAACGTCGTTCCCGCACCTCGTGTTCCCGACGCTTGCTCAGGAAAAGGTCGGCGCGATCGCCGTCTGGCACCAGCGCCAGGCCGCCTTGCAGCGAAGCAAACCCATGTTAGCTTTTGCCGCCTGACGCCAGGGGGCAATCCGAAACCTGAAGACTCAATCCGCATGAAATCCATTTCCCTCGCCCGCACTTTTCAAATCACCTTGGCTGCCGGCGCGTTCGCACTTGTGGCCAGCGGCTGCAAGCCCAAGCCCGCCGCCGGTCCGCCGCCGCAGATGCCGCCCACGCAGGTCGCCGTCGCCGCCGTCGAGCAGCGCGAACTCGTCGAGTGGGATGAGTTCACGGGCCGCACCGCGCCGGTGGAATATGTCGAGGTGCGCCCGCGCGTGTCCGGCCACATTCAAGAGGCGCGCATCCAGTCCGGCCAGCTTGTGAAGAAGGGTGATCTGCTGTTCGCGATTGACCCGCGCTCTTTCCAGGCCGAACTGAACCGCCGCCAGGCCGAGCTTCAGCAGGCGCAAGTCCGCCTCGACAACGCCAAGCGCGAGGCCGACCGCACCGCGCAACTGCTCGCCGGCAAGGCCATCTCCACTGAGGAGGCCGAGTCGCGCCAGTCGCGCCACAACGAGGCGAAGGCCGCGCTGCTCGCCGCGCAAGCTGCCTGCGACGCCGTGAAACTTGACCTCGAATACTGCCAAGTCCGCGCGCCCATCAGCGGTCGCGTGAGCCGCGAGCTGGTCAACGTCGGCAACTACGTCAGCGGCCTTGCCGGCGCGGCGACGCTGCTCACGACCATCGTCTCCGTGGACCCGGTGCATGTGTATGCGGACGTGGACGAGAACTCGCTCCTCAAGTTCAACGCCCTCACCCGCGCGAAGAAAATGACCAGCAACGGCGACGGCAAGGTGCCGGTCGAGTTGCAACTCGCCGACGAGGAAGGCTTCCCGCACAAGGGTCACATCGAGTCGTTCGACAACAAGCTCGACCCGCAGAGTGGCAGCATCCTGCTGCGTGCGGTGTTTCCGAACTCGGACGGTCTCATCGTGCCCGGCCTGTTCGCGCGCATCCGCGTGCCGGGCAGCGCGAAGTATCCGGCGCTGCTCGTGGACGAGCGCGCCATCGGCACCGACCAGGCGCAGAAGTTTGTGCTCACGCTCACGTCCACGAACACCGTCGCCTACCGCCCGGTGAAACTCGGCGCGGCCGTCGGCGGCAAGCGCATCATCCGCGATGGATTGCAGCCGGGTGAAAAGGTCGTCCTCGACATCCTCTTCGCGAAAGTGCGCCCGGGAATGCCCGTGGCTCCGAAAGAAGCGACCGCTGCCAACGCGAGCGGCGCGAAGGTCGCCCAACGCTAATTCTCAACAGGTAATCGCCGACGCAACGAGGCTCAAGTTTCACCCACAAAAGTCAGAGCCACGCCAACCCCGGCTCCTGCCGCCACGAACATGAAATTCGCCCACTTCTTCATCCGCCGCCCGATTTTCGCCGCGGTGCTGTCCATCGTGACGTTCATCGTCGGGCTGCTCGCGATGTTCCGCCTGCCCATCAGCGAGTATCCCG
>JBAYGL010000260.1:0-7563 GCA_041666725.1 Limisphaerales bacterium | reverse complement strand
GTTCGTTTAGTTGGTTGTCTGTAGGGGACTGGTCGGAGGGCGTCAAGCCCCGTTTCCGAACCGCACCGGCGCGCTGCCAAGGCGGGCCATGCGCGCCGCCGCACCGACTTTTCCATCGACGCGGGTGACTGTCTAACGGCTTGCACGCGGGGCGTCGAGAGGAATATTTCGGCGCAGCGAGGCCGGATTGGCGATATTCGGAGCCGGCCGGGGAGGCAGGCTCCTGTTGTCACGCCGTTCGCCTGCATCGGAGTTGGACAGCGGATGTCCGGAAGCTAAATTCGGAGCGTGACGACGCCTCCAAGTCCCAACTCTGAACGTGACTTTCTCCGGCTGCTGCAATGGTGCGGGGCCGCCTGCCTTGGCCTGACCGCCGGGTTCGTGCAATCGCTCAAGTCGGTCAACCCGTCCGTGCGCTTCGAGTTTTCAGTCTGGACGCTGCTGGCCTTCGCCGTCGTGACGGCGGCCGCGTGGTATGTGATGGAGCGCGTGTTCTTCCGCGCGCTGATGGAGGGCCGCCGGCCGCCGGTGAAGCTGGCCGTGGGTTTCTTCGGGCTGCTCACGGTGGGCACGATTGGAGCCTTCGCGCTGGCGTTGCGCGGCGTGTCCTCCGAGCGCCAGCACGACATGGCGGTGGGCACGCTGTGGGCGGTGCTGGCCCTGAGCATCGTGGGCCTCGCCTTCTGGAAGGTCGTGCAGTTTCTGGAACGCGAGGAGGCGAAGACAGGCGAGGAACTCCACCGGCCGGCCGGCGAAAAGGCCCCGCCGCATCCGTAGCGGCCCGGCCCGCCCCGGGCGCTTCCGAAACCCGACGGCAGTTCAACTTCCCTCCGGCGCTTCGCTGGCGATCCGCCGATACTGCTCGATGACGCGGTCATAGGTGCGACGGGCCTCGTCGCGTTCGCCCGCCGCAATGCTCCGGCCCCGCACGCGCCAGAGTTGCTCGATGCACTCGATGGCCCAGCGCGCGCTGGCCCGCGACGCGCGGATGGGCTGCCCGCCGACAATCACGTTGACCGGGTTCGTGTGCAGTTGCGGGAACTGCCGCAACGCGACCCAACTGCTGCGGTCAAGGCCGACGGTAAACTCCACGTCATGCTCGCGGTCATCTGCGGGCACGTCCTTTGCCGCGATGGCCCGCCCGTTCACGACGAGTTCCACGCGACGCGTCTTCCCGCTGAACGCGCCCGGCCCCCTGGTTTCATGCGACACCACGGTGTCACCCAGGAGACGGGGACCGTCCACGGGCATCGCGCCGCCGTAGTAAACTTCCAGCGGCGTCCCGGAGCTGAACGCCACCTTCGCCCGCACGGTCACGGGACCGGGCTTGTCCAGCCGCACCGTGTCGCCGGGCAACTTGCCGTCCACCGCGAAGCCCAGCGCGTGCGCGTAGCCGTCGCTCACGTAGCTGCGGCCCGCGCGCAAACCCTCGCACCATGCCTTGAAGTCCACGCGGTTCGTCGCCGCGAGCTTCACATACACGCGCCCCTGCCCGACGCGCGTGCCGCTCATGCACGGAAAGTCCGTCTCGCCGCTCACCTTCAGCGGGAAGCCGCAGTTGAGCAGATGATACCAGCAGTTCCACTCGCGCAGCCGCGCCGTGTCCATCGCGCTGATGAAGTCGCACAGGCCCAGCGCCGTGGTGATGAAAATCTCCTGGGCACCCACGCTGTTCAGCTCGGGAACCGCGAAGTTTGGCAGCACGTCAGAGACGCGGTCGTGGCTGGCGATCAACTCAGCTTCGCTCAACGCGCCGTCGCGGTTCGCGTCCACCGTTGCGAATGGCTCGGGCAGCAAACCCTTTGCCGCTTCTTCCGCGTCGAGCTTGCCGTCCTTGTTTAAGTCCAGCGCATCGAGCAATCGCTTCGCGGCTGCAGCCGGTTCGATTTGCAGCCCGCTGCCGGAGTGCGCGTAGCCCGTCACGCCGCCCTGTTGCTTCGCCCAGCGCAGCACCGGCACGGTCCAGGTGGGCCAGTTCTTAGCGCCGTCCGCGCCGGGGTAGATCTGCTGCTTCAAGTTCAAAAGGCAGACGTGTCCGAGCGCCTGCGACCCGAAGCCGCTGACCTCAATGTCGTATTTCAACACCGTGAGCGGCTCACTGAGGCCGTCGGCGTCTGGCGAGAAGAACTGCTGCTGGTGGTCGAAGCCCGGCCCCCAGGTGAGCACGCAGCCGACGTTGAGCGCCTCGCCCTTCACCTGCCGGAACATGTCCGCCGGCGTGAAGCCGATGCTGGGCTGCGTGTAGTGCGCGCAGCCGGATGCGTGGATGTGATGGTCGCCAGAGAAGAAACCGTGGGCGCGAGGGTTGACCCAGCGTTCAAGCACGGTTTCGAGTTTTGGGTTTGGCGTTTCGGGTTGGGCAGCAGGCGGCGGGACGATTTTCACCTGTCGTTGCTGCCAGCGGTATTCCGGCCCGCGCCCGTAGAACATCGTGAACTCGCCCGGCGGCAGCAGCACGGTGTCGCCATCTGCGCGATAGATGTGCTTCTGGAAAAACAGGTCGGGCGCGACGCGCTTGGTCTGCGGCGGGAAGACGTGGCCGTGCTGGTCGAGGAACAGGAAGCGCCCGACCGTCGGCGTCCCGTCGTGGTCGCGGACGGACAGCTTCACGGGAATCGCCGAGCGCACCTCGAACAACACCGGCAGCTCGCTGCGAAAACCAAGATCCTCCGTGCCCTGCCCGATGTCGAAGCCGATGGTCGCCTCACGCTTCCCGGCATCCGCGCTGTAGAGCAATGCGATGGCGTATTCCACGCGCAGGCCGCTGAGGTTCTCGGTCATCGGGCGGCTCGTGAACATCTCGGCTTCGAGGAAGCGGTCGGTGACGCCCTTCGTGTTTTCATTCTCGCGCAGCCGCTCCTGCTTCTGCCGCTCCATGCTCAGCTTCGCCACGCCCGCATAGACCGGCCCCGCCTGCGGACTCCGCACGCGCAGGCGCTGCGTGCCGCCGCTTTCGTTGACCACCTTCACGAGCACGGGCGTCCAGCCGGCCTGCTGCAGGCGCGCCGCCGCAGGGCCGCGCGCCACCTTCACGCGCGCTTCGGGATTGATGTTCACGACGAACAGGACTTCGGCATCCAGCAACTGCTGAAGCTTCAGGGAGTCGCGGAACTTGCCAGCGGCGGCGAGCGCGGCCTGCTTCTCCGAGGTCAACGGCGCACCGAGAAACTCCAGCGCCTCGCCGACGCGCTGCACATTCGCCGCCAGCGGCTGTGCCTCGACCGTGACCGGCTCCGGCGATTCGGCGGCTCGCGCACCGCAGGCAAGGGCGGCAAGCAGCACGGCGAACAGGCGGATGGCGGACGACGAGATCATGGCGATGACGTCAGTTGTAATGGTCCCGCCCTGGTTTGCCACCGCGAAATTGCGGAGCGGTTGCGGGTTCTGAACGGTGGCGGCGCAATCACCCTGCCTTGAAACAAATCACCCCCGTCGCACGTCCAACAAGCCTACAAAACCAGCATGGCCACGCACGCAAACCTCCTCGCCCTCCTGACTGGAGCCGCGCTCACGCTCTCGGCGGCGGAAGCCAAGAAGGCTCCACTCGACCTGAGCAAGCTCCCGCCCCCCGCAAGCGGCCCGGTGGATTTCGCGAAGGACATCCAGCCGCTCTTCGCCGCCAAGTGCTACTCCTGCCACGGCGCGGAGAAACAGAAGGGCGGGCTGCGGCTGGACCTCAAGGCCGGGGCCATCGAGGGCGGTGACAACGGCAAGGTCTTCATTCCCGGCAAGAGCACGGAGAGCAAGCTGGTCCACGCGATTGCCGGCTTGGGCGAGACGGGCATCATGCCACCGAAGGAGAAGCCGCTCACGCCCGCCGAGATCGGCAAGGTGCGCGCGTGGATTGACGCGGGAGCGGGCTGGCCCGACGACGGGAAGCTGGCGGTGAAGAAGTCGGACCACTGGGCGTATCAGCCGGTGAAACGTCCGGCGGCTCCTTCAATCGGCAATCGGCAATCGGCAATCGGCAATCCCATCGACGCCTTCGTTCGCGCCCGCCTCGCGAAGGAAAAGCTCGCGCCTTCCCCCGAGGCCGACCGTCCCACGCTCATCCGCCGTCTCTCGCTGGACCTGCTCGGTCTGCCGCCGATGCCGGAGGAAGTCCGTGCCTTCGTCTCCGACAACTCGCCTGACGCCTACGCCAGGCTCGTGGACCGGCTGCTCGCGTCGCCGCATTTCGGCGAGCGCTGGGGACGGCACTGGCTCGACCTCGCGCGCTACGCGGACAGCGATGGCTACGAGAAGGACCGCGCGCGTCCCTTTGCCTACACCTACCGCGACTGGGTCATCGCGGCGATCAACAGCGACCTGCCTTTCGACCAATTCAGCATCCAGCAGCTCGCGGGTGATTTGCTGCCGAACACCTCGCACACGCAGAAAGTTGCGACCGGCTTCCACCGCCAGACGCTCACGAACACCGAGGGCGGCACCGACCAGGAGGAATTCCGCTGCAAGGCCGTCGTGGACCGCGTGACCACCACCGCCACGGTCTGGCTCGGCTCGACGATGGGCTGCTGCGAATGCCATTCGCACAAATACGATCCCTTCACGCAGCGCGAGTTTTATTCCCTCTTTGCCTTCTTCAACAACGCGAACGAGAAGGCCATCCCCGCGCCGAACGCAGAGGAACAGACTGCTTACACAAAGGCGAAGCAAACGCACGACGCCGACGCCGCGAAGCTCAAGGCCGCGCTCGACACCTACGCAAAAAGCGAACTCGCACCGAAGCTGGACGCCTGGCTCAAGACCGCCTCGCTCGACGCCGTGCCCTGGCGCGCGCTCACGCCGGACAAGCTCGCGGCCAAGAACGGCACGACGCTCAAGGCCGACAAGGAAGCCGTCATCACCGCCGGCGGCGCAGTCCCGGCGAAGGACACCTACACGGTCGAGGCCAAGGTCGCGCTCAAGCGACTCACCGGCTTCCGCCTTGAAGCGATTGACGATCCCGACCCGAAGAAGGGCGTGGGCCGCTCGAAGGACGGCAACTTCGTGCTGACCAAGTTCGCCGTGAAGCTGTTTGTGCCCGGCCAGTTTGAGGGGAAGGAACTTGAGCTGCACAACGCCAAGGCGGACTTCGCCCAGAAGAACTTTCCGGTGGAGAACGCGCTCAAGGGCGAGGACACGTCCGGCTGGGCGGTCGCGCCGGAGCAGCAGAAGTCACACGTCGCGGTGTTCGAGCTGAAGTCCCCGCTGGACGTGCCGGCGGGCGTGCGGCTCATCGTCACGCTCGACCACCAATACAAGGAGACTTACACGCTCGGCCAGTTCCGCCTCTCCGCCACCGACGCGAGCGGGCCGCTCAAACCGGACTTCACGCCGGACGCGGTCGCCGCCGCGCTCACCGCCAAGGCCGACCAGCGCACGCCCAAGCAGCTTGAGGCCCTCGCCAAATTCTTCCGCGAGCAGGTGGACGCGCAGGGCAAGAAGCTGCTGGCCGCGATAGACGACCACGCCAAGAAAGCTCCCGTCCCGTCCGCCACCACCGCCGCCGTGCTCGCCGAGGAGCCGGGCGTGCGCAAGACCTTCGTCCATGTGCGCGGCAACTTCCTCGACAAGGGCACCGAGGTCCACGCCGCCGTGCCCGCCGTGTTGCATCCGCTCAAGCCGCGCGCCGCGCAACCGGACCGGCTCGACCTCGCGCAGTGGCTGTTCGCGCCGGAGAACCCGCTCACCGCGCGCGTCTCCGTGAACCATGTCTGGAAAAACCTCTTCGGGCACGGCCTCGTCGCCACGGTCGAGGACTTTGGCAAGCAGGGCGAAAAGCCCACGCACCCGGAACTGCTCGACTGGCTGGCCTCGGAGTTCCCGCGTCTCGGCTGGAGCCGCAAGGCGCTCATCAAGACCATCGTCACGAGCGCGACTTACAAACAGGCTTCAGTCAACCGCCCCGAACTTCAGGAGCGCGACCCGAACAATCTTCTCCTCGCGCGCCAGAACCGCCTGCGCCTCGAAGCCGAAACCGTGCGCGACGCCTACCTTGCCGCGAGCGGCCTGCTGAACCCGAAGATTGGCGGCCCCAGCATCCGTCCGCCGCTGCCGGCAGACATCGCCGCACTCGGCTACGCGAACTCCGTGAAGTGGACCGAGAGCAAGGGCGATGAGAAGAACCGGCGTGGTCTCTACATCTTCTTCCAGCGCACCGTGCCGTATCCGATGCTGATGACCTTCGACGCGCCCGACTCAAACTCCACCTGCGCGCGCCGCGAGCGCAGCAACACGCCGCTCCAAGCGCTCACGCTGCTCAACGACCCGGTCTTCTTCGAGTGCGCGCAGCAGCTTGGCGCGCGCATGGCCGAGGTGCCCACCGCCGATGCCGCCGAGCGCATCCGGCATGGCTTCGAGCGCGCCCTCGCCCGCCCGCCCAGCGCGGAGGAACTGGCCCGCCTGCTGAAACTCTACGAAGCCCAGCTCAAGCTCGCGCAGGCGAACGCCGAGGGCGCGGCCAAGATTGCTGGTGCGAAGCAAGCCGCTCCCGAAGTCGCCGAGAAGGCCACGCTGGTGGCGCTGGGCCGGGTGATGCTGAACCTGGATGAATTCTTCACGCGCGATTAGCCATGAACTTGCGACCTGAAATGTCCCCCTCCGACATCGTCAACCTCACCCGCCGCGACTTTCTCGCGAGCACCGGCATGGGCACGCTCGCGCTCGCGTCGCTGCTGGCCGAGAAGGGTTATGCCATGCCGTCCGCCGATCCGCTCGCGCCGCGCGCGTCGCATTTCACGCCGCGCGCGAAGAACTGCATCCTCATCTACTTCGAGGGCGCGCCGAGCCACATTGACCTCTACGACCCGAAGCCGAAGCTCAACGAAATGAACGGCCAGAAGCTGCCGGACGAGATGCTGGAGAAAGTGCGCTTCGCGTTCATCAAGAAGGAGGGCGTGCGGCTCATGGGCAGCCCGCGCAAGTTCACCCCGCACGGCCAGTGCGGCACGGAGATGAGCGACTTGCTCCCGCACATCGGCAGCATCGCGGACGACGTCTGCCTCGTGCGTTCGATGAACACGACGCAGTTCAACCACCATCCCGGGCAGCTCATGATGAACTGCGGCTCGCCGCTCTTCGGTCGTCCGACGCTCGGCTCGTGGCTCACCTACGGCCTCGGCAACGAGTCGCGCGACCTTCCCGCCTACGTCGTGCTGCACGCCGGGCGCGGTTCCAGCGCGGGCGCGAGCGCGTGGTCCAGCGGCTTCCTGCCCAGCAGCTACGCGGGCGTGCTCTTCCGCAACCAGGGCGACCCCGTGCTCAACCTCGGCAACCCGCCCGGCTTCACCGACGAGATGCAGCACCTCGGCCTCGACGCCATCGGCGACCTGAACCGCCTCCGCCACAAGCACGTCGCCGACCCGGAGATCGCCTCGCGCATCGGTGCGTATGAGCTGGCGGGCCGGATGCAGGCTGCGACGCCCGAGCTGATGGACTTGAGCAAGGAATCGCAGGCTACGCTGGACCTGTATGGCGCGGGCCGAAAGTCCCGCGACAATCCCGGCGGACGCGGCGGCGGGCCGGAGACATACTCGACCTTCGCGCGCAATTGCCTGCTCGCGCGCCGCATGGTCGAGCGCG
>JBAYGL010000259.1:0-7641 GCA_041666725.1 Limisphaerales bacterium | reverse complement strand
CGGAGCGCCGGTCTCTGACCCGGCGCGCACCAACGCGAACGAAGGAACACGCCGGGTCGGAGACCGGCGCTCCGGGGCCGCGATGGAAGTGTCACCATCTTTCCGGCCTTCCGCGCTCTACGGCCGCCTCGGCTGGCAGGCCGGCCTCTGCGCCGTGCGCATGTTGCCGCGAAGCTTGATTGAACTGCTTTGCCAACTCGCCGCCTTCGCCTACTGGCACGCCCAGCCGCGTCGCCGCGAAGTGGTGATTCAAAATCTGCTCCCGCTCCACGCCAATGACCGCCTTGCCGCCACTCGTGCCGCCCGGCGGCTCGTCCTGAACTTTACGTGCAAGCTCGCCGACCTGTGGCGCTTCGAAGGCGGCACGCCGGTGATGGCGTCGTTCAACCAGCTCGCCGGCTGGGAACGCTTCGAGGCCGCCCACGCACGCGGACGCGGCGTGCTTCTCGTCACGCTGCACCTCGGCAACTGGGAGTTCGGCGGTCCCATCCTCACGCACAAGGGCCACCGCCTCCTCGCGCTTTCGAACCCGGAGCCGGACGCGCGCCTCACCGAGATGCGCCAGACCGCACGCGCCCGCTGGGGCGTGGAGACGCTCCTGGTCGGAGAAGACCCGTTTGCGTTCGTGGAAATCATCAAGAGGATGAACGCGGGAGGCGCGGTGGCGTTGCTGCTCGACCGGCCGGCCGAGAAGAGTGCGGTGGAAGTGGAGCTGTTGGGACGGCCCTTCCTCGTCTCCAACGCGGCGGCGGAACTCGCACGGGCCTCCGGCTGTGCGGTGGTGCCCGTGGTCATCGTCCGTCGTGACGACGGCTACGCCGCGCAGATTCTGCCGGAAGCAACTTATGATCGCGCCGCGCTCGGCAGCCGCGAGCAACGTCGCGCGTTCACGCAGGAAATCCTGCGTGCCTTCGAGCCGTGCCTCCGGCAGCATCCTGACCAATGGTATCACTTCGTCCCCATCTGGCCTGACGCAAAATGACCGCCGCCCCCACTCGGTTTCCGACAAGGCAATCAGGCGACGCTGGCGAAGAGCAACCGCATCTGGCTGCCGCACGCCTTCTCCCTCACCCCGGCCCTCTCCACTGCTGTTGGCTTTTACACTGTTCTTCAGAAGTTGGGAGATATGAGAAGGTTATGTCAATTTCACCGTCGCCGATGACGACCTTTTCAATCAGCGCTTCGGCAATCCGGCGCTTCTCGTCGGTCGCCATCGTAGGCCAACGGTCGTAAAGAGCGGCCGCTTCGGCAAGCACTTCCTCGCTGCTCACCTCCGTCACCCGCAGGCCATCCACGTCGGCTTGCAGCTTGGGAAGGGAGGCATTGAGCTGGTTGAGTCGCTCTTCGGCGGGTTTGTAGAAGTCGCCGAAGCCTTGGGGCGTGACGTGGCCGTCGATGTAGAGCCGGTGCGTCCGGGCCATCTCCTCGCGCACCTTGGCAATCTCCCGCTCGTGGGCGACAAGCGCCTGCTCCTTCTCGGCGAGGTTCTGCCTAGCCTCGGCGGCATGGCTTGCGAGCTTGGCCGGGGAGGCAAAGAACGCCTTTAGCTCCTCATGGACGATGCCTTCCAAGTCCACGATGGGGATTTTGTTGTGGCACTTCCGGCAGACATATTTGGGACAGCCGCTCCGGACATACATCTTCGTCCCGCAGGCGCATTGAGCGAGGTTGCCGAAGGTCTGCACCGGCAGCCGGCCAGGGCGTCTCCAACTTTTCAACTGCTCCTCAATGATTTGGTTGACCTGATTCCAGAGCATCTCCGTCACGATGGGTTCGCAGTTTACGTGCCCCCATTCACTCTCGGGCTTGAAGGAGCTGCGCCAGTGGCCGTGCTTCTTGAACCGATTGAAGTAGTAGATGCCCTTGGCGGAGGACTCGATGAGAATACGGAAAACCTGCATGTCGAGCCACGCATTTCCGCTACGGGTGCGGTAGCCGGCGGCGTTCAAGCGCTTGGCGACGGTGCCCTTGCGCCGCAGTTCCAAGAACAGCTCGAAGGCCTTCCGGCGGATGGGGGCCTCGTCGGGCTGGATGATGAGCTTTCTGTCTTTCCACTGGTAGCCGTAGGGAGCTTTGCCATTGATGGACTTGCCGAGCTTGGCGCGGGTGAGCACCGATGCGGCGACGCGCTCCGATGTCTCCTCCCGTTCCCATTGGGCGAAGACGCCCAAAAGGTGGAAGAACATCCGGCCTCCGGCGGTGCTCGTGTCGATGGATTCGGAGAGCGAAATGAGGTCAGCGTCGTGCTTGCGGAAGTAGTCACCGAAGTCCTGCACCTCGCGGAGGTTACGGGAGAGGCGGGCGAGCTTGCTGAAAACGAGGCCGGTGATGTGCTTGCGCTCAAGGTCGCGCATCATGCGCTGGGCCTCCGGGTGCTGGGTGACGGCCTTGCCGCTCTGGCCGGCGAGGTCGTAAACCTCCTTCACGACCCAGCCACGGGAGACAGCGTAGGCTTTGGCGCGTTCAAGATGGTGCTGGGGACTGTCGCCGTTGGCCTGCTCCTCGGTGGAGACGCGAATCCAGATGCCGACGGCTTTGCCTACGGTGGGCGGGGTGATGGTGGTCTTCATGCGCGCAATTTTCCAATCTGCACTACTTCATGCCCGAACGGCCCGGAACAAGCAAGACAATAGTATGGCTATTGTGCTAACAAACTGATACGGCCAACGCATGGCAAAAAAGCAACTGCTTGCAGAACTGGAACTGGCGGCTCTCGCGAAAAAGTTCCGAGAGCAATCCGGCAAGACAAAGGCGCAGATGGCGCGGGAACTAGGGGTGACACGCCCCACCATGCAGGATGTGGAGGAGCGCCCGGAAAAGAACCTGACCAAGCTGCGGTGCCGCATCATTGAAGCGTGTTCGCCCTACCGCGTCGGCGGGCCGGGATATTGGCTGGAACGAAAATGAGCGTCACGATTTTTTTCCTCGCTTCATCACGCTCGCCATCTGCGTGATGCCGGCCTGTTCGCGGGACTGCCGCTCTTCCGGCGACAACGCGGCGGACTTGCGCTTCACTTGGTAGCCCCGGCGCACGGTCTGGCTTTCGGAGACCGGCTGGCTAGTGGACGGGAAGGTCACTGCGGCAACCTCCGCGAGCTGCGTGAGGAATTCGTCCGGGGTGAAGTAGCGGACATTGGACCAGACTTCCTGACCCAAGCTGCTTTGCACGGCCGCCTGAATCTTCTCCAGCCTCGAGGCCTCTTGGCAGATGACGGCGACATGGTCATAGCCCGCCCGGAGGCACTTCTGCACATTGCCAACCTCGTGGTCAATCGTGGTGGTCACGGAAATCTCACACGCGATGACGTAAACAGCACGGGTGAGCAACACGTCCACGCTGCCGTTCGCGATGGCCTGCTCAATCGTCGCATGAAAACCCAGCCGCTCGGCCTCGGCCTTCACCCGCTGTTGGATTGCTTTGTGCTGGGCTCCGCCCCGGCCCAAGTCCGGCGGTGCGGCGGGCTGCCGCTGCTCAACTTGCGCGGGCTTTGCCGGTGCGACTTCCGGCGCTGCCGCTGGCGTGGCGACAGTTGCCGGTTCTGTAACCGTCACCTTCGGAGCTTCGGCAGATTTCGGTTCCGCAGCCTTCGGCACCGATGGGGGAGTCGGCCTGGCTTTGGCCGGTGCTGGCTCCGGTTCCTCAGCGGCCAGCTTGGCTCGCAACGCCGCCTCAATGTCAGCACGGGGCGTGGCATACTTTGCTCTCGAAGCCGTAATGACTGCCTTCCGAACCGCCTCCGCTGCGTCCGCGTCCGGTTCCTCCGGCAATGGCACTCGCAAATTGAAATCCCCGTCGCTGCGCTCCAACCGGCAGATGGCCTCGCCCGTGCCGAGATTCTGCAAGTCGCGCGCCTCAAAGTTCGCGAAGCCACTTTCCAACGTCTTCGCGTCCGCGTCGCCAACCCGAAACACGACACGCGTGTATGGATTCGAGAGGACGGCGCTGGCGACTTCGCGGTCACGCTCCAACTGTCGCAACTCCTGATGCGCGAGAATCAATCCCAGCCGATACTTGCGCGCCCCGCTCAAAATCTCCGCCATGCTCGGCGTGATGAAGTTTTGGAACTCGTCCACGTAAAGCCAGAAGTCCTTGCGGACGGCCACCTGCTGCGCTTGCCGGCTCATGGCGAGTTGCTGGAACTTCGCCACGAGCAACGAACCAAGCAGGAAGGCATTCTCCTTGCCCATCTGTCCCTGCGGCAATTTCGCCAGAAAGATTTTGCCGGTGTCGAGGATGTGGGCGAAGTCGAGCCGGTTCTCGCGCTGCGACACCATGTAGCGAATCGGCTTGGGTGAGAGGAATGTATCCAGGCGCGTGAGCACGGGGCCGATGGACTTGTTGCCAGACAACTGCGGGAATCCCTTTTGCCAGTAATACACGATGTCCGGGTCGCTCACCGTGACGAGGAACTTGGCGCGAAAGGCCGGTTCAATCAGGAAGCGTCGCAAGTCGGCGAGCGTGCCCCCGCGTTCACTTTCAAGGAATGCAAGGATGGCGTTGGAAAGGACGCTGCCCATCTGGTCGCCCCACGAAGTCGAGAGGCGTTGGAAAACAGAAACGAGGTCGGACGACAGCAGATTCTTTTCGAGGTCGCTGTGGGCGGAGAGGATGTTGAACCCGACGGAATACTGTTCGTCGGACGGGTCAACCAACACCACGTCACCGATGCGGTGCGCCGGGATGATTCCAAGAATGCGGTCAACGAGGTCGCCATGCGGGTCGAGGACCGCGACGCCCTCGCCGTTTTCAATGTCCTGCCGGATGAGATTGAAGAGCAGCGTGCTCTTGCCGGTGCCGGAGGCACCGATGATGTGCGAGTGTCGCACGCGCTGCTCGGTGGTCAGGCGAACCTCGGTCGTCTGTCCCGCGTGCTCATTGATTCCCAGCAACAATCCGCCCCCGGCCAGTGCCGCTTTCGGAACGGGCCGTGTCTTCGTCAGTTCGCGGCGAAGTTTTGCGGAACGCACCGCCGACGTGGGCAGATGCACGAAGCCAAGCAGTTCGTCGCGGTTGAGCACCATCCCGCTGCGGCGCGATTGCCGGCGGCGAACATCCTCGACGTGGTCGTCGAACGGATAGTCGTCGTTCCGAAGGGGAATGAGTTCGTTGCCCTGCAAGTCGGCCAGACCGCTCAAGGCGGATGCCAGCTCGCGGGCGATTTCCCATGGGCGCTCGTCACTGCGGACGGCAATGCGAACCACGGCGGCAAAGAGCGGCTGTGACACCTTGCGCTTTCCCTGAGCCAGCAACTCCGGCGCGTTCACAAAGGCGGGCTTGCCCTCCACGTCCGAGACCGCGCGCAACGAGCTGTCGGCCCACGCATGGCGAACGGGCTGAAAAAGGACTTGGAACAAACCGAGTTCGCCCGGCTGCAAACTGGCGAGTGCGGCGGTCAACCCGATGAGCAGGTCCGGCGTGTTCGTCGCGAGCGGAAGGACAAACTCGCGTGCGAGTCCAAACTCAACGATGGCCGTCTCGGTGTCCGCGAGCGCATCCCAAGCCGTGGCGAGCACCCTCTCCTTCCGCATGAACACGGCGTCAGGGAAGTGGGCTTGCAACTGGCGTTGCACGGAAGCCGCATCCGCCGGGTGCGTGACGAACTGCGTGATGATGGACTCTGGCAAGCCGAGCAGCTCAAAACCGACGGGTTCGCGCAGATAGGCGAGGGAATCAAGGAAGTGCGCGAACGCCTCCGATGAGGCATTGAGTTTGGGCGGCAAGGATGCCTGCAACTCAACCAGCTCGCCACGCACCAAGGACTCGGCCTCGGATTCCTCTTCCTCAACGTGTTCCGGCGGCAGGGGCGGCGGCTCCGGCTTCAACGTGCGCGCGAGGCTTCGGACGAAGGAACTGAGCGCGGTCGGTCGCCGTCCGTCGTCCGCGATGGGAGCTGCGGGCAGGTAGTGGCCGGGGAAAACTTTAAAGGGTGGTTCGGGAATCACCGGCTCCGACCAGACCCGCCAGCCTCGTCCGCGCTGTTCCCATTTGCCGAACTGCGCGGAAAGTTGTTCGTCCACCCAGGCCATGACGCGCTATCCCTTGCGTTCGGTTTCGAGGCGCGGCTGCACGGGCTTGTAGAGTTCACCCAAGATGGGGGACTGCTCGTATTGACGAACCAACTTCACGCCCTTGCTGCCCGTGACCTCCTCGGCCAGTTTCTTGACCACGTTTGAAACGGTGTCGAAATACATGAGGCGCGTGTCCACCCGGTAGTAGGTTTCCTTCCGAAACCAGCGTTCGTAAATGGGGCCAACCACCGGCGATTGAATGAGCGCCGCATCAATGTTCTGCATTCCCATCGCCACGGCATTGCGCAGGAAATACACGAGAAAACTCAGCGCCACGACCAAGGCCATCGTGCCTAGGGCGAAATCCAAGAATTTCCAGAAGAGCGCGGCAATAATTCCCAAACCGACGACGACGACCGCGAGTTGCCAGAGTTGAATCACCGAAGGAATTTCCGCCATGCGGCAGGAGAAAAAGAATCTCGTTCCGAACGGCGCGGCACAAACGTCGAACACCAGCCGCTCGCGTAACATCCGCAAGTAAACGCGCTTGTCGGACAGCAGCCCGCCTTCCGCAAACTCGACGCGGGATTTTTCGAGGCCGGGCACCTTGCGGGCGTCCAGCTCCTTCTCGACGGCGGCGTAGAACTCCGCCGAGGAAAACTGGAAGCCCTCCGCGAAGGAAATCCAGTGTTCCAAGACTTCGGCTTTCTTCTGAAAGAAGTTAAACATGGGAAGATTCAATGGCGACTGAAGTCCTGCGCGAAATGGGTGGGCACTTCATGAGCGTAATGTTGCTATTTTTTGAAGTCCGTGTTCTCGATGCGAATGGCCCTCATGCCGCCCTGAACTTTGAAGCTCTTTTGGAAAGCTCCACGAGGGCCGACGGATTTGAACGTGTGCTGGGAATTTTCCTCGAATTTCTTCTTGAGCACCTGTTGGCCCTTGATTTTCTCGGCTTCGGAACTGTCGTCGAAATAGACATCAAGCAAGCTGAACGTCTCATTCGAGAAGCGGACCTCCACGGTGGATTTTGAACTCTCACGCGACTTGGGTGGGTCAGGACGGGTGGGCGATGCTGCGGCTGTGGCTGTCGGCGCGGGGGCATCCTTTGACTTCACGGTGGCCGGGAGTATCAGTCCTTCCTGGCTGCGCCAGCCTTTCTCGGTCAACTCAAAAGGCAGTTGGTAGCCAACGGTTTTCCGTTGCCCTTTCGTCATCTTTGGACTCGTTCCAAATTCTGACAGGACGCCCTGAAGCGCATCTCTTGGTTCTCCAATGGTGTAGAAAGACCCGTTCCAGGCTCCGCCAAAGTCAAACGCTCGCCAACGGCGGGCTTCAAGAAACTGGATTACCGCCTCGTATTCGAAGGTGTAGACCCTGAGCCCATTAACGATGGCATCATGGCCGTTGAATTTGCGGAAGCTGACCATTGAGATTCGGCCCTCAGATTCCTTCTTGATTTTGAGCACCAGCAGTTCTTTGACATCCGATTCCGCTGGGGGATTGATTTCGGGGACATCCTTGCCCGGCCCCGCGCTGGCATTTCGGAGTTCTTGCCTGATGGCAGCGATTTCAGTCCACAACTTCGCGTTGGATTGCTCCAGTCGAAGGACGAGCTGTTTTAGGGATTCG
>JBAYGL010000258.1:0-7663 GCA_041666725.1 Limisphaerales bacterium | reverse complement strand
CGAGGGCCGAGAGATGCCCGCCGGCCGAAAAGCCCATGATGCCGATGCGCTTCGGATCGAGCCCGAACTCGCCGGCGCGCGCGCGGACCAGGCCGACGGCACGTTGCGCGTCCTGCAACGCCGCAGCGTGCTTCTCCACGCCGGGCCGCCTCGGCACCCGATATTTGAGCAGCACGCCCGTGACGCCGATGGAGTTGAGCCACTCGCAGACCTCGGTGCCCTCGAGATCGTAGGCGAGAATGTTGTAGGCGCCGCCGGGACAGACGATGACCGCCGCACCGGTGTCCTTGCCCTTCGCGGGACGAAACATGGTGAGGGTCGGCTGCGAGACATTGCCAAGGCGGATGAGCGGCCTGCCGCCGACTTTGTTGCTCTTCTCGGTGGAGGTGTCCTTCTCCTCGCCGATCCCGCCCTTCTCGCCCGGCGCGTCCTTGGGCCAGAGCGGAATGGGGGCGGGCTGGGCGGCTGAAGAACCAGCCATGCCCAGTGCGAGCGCGGCGAAGATGGCAAGCGAGTTGAATTGCATGGGGTGATGAAACGCGGACACAGGAAGACGAGCAAGATCAAGATGGCGGGCGTGAGCCGGACGCAGAACACGACGCTTGAATTGACTTCCAGCGGCAATGCGTCTTTCTAGCTGCCGTCAAACGCATGAACCAACAACGTCTCCTGCTCGCCACCGCCCTGGCGGTCGTTTCCACCTCACTTTCCGCCGCCGAATGGCCGGAATGGCGCGGCCCCGGCGGCCAGGGCCACGCCCAGGCCACCGGCCTCCCCGCGTCGTGGAGTGAGACGAAGAACGTCTCGTGGAAAACGGAGCTGCCCGGCCGGGCCTGGTCCTCGCCGGTCATCGAGGGCAAAAACATCTGGATGACCACGGCCATCGAGACGCCCGCAAAGAAGGAGGACGTCGAACGCCGTCTCAAGGTCAACACCGGCGACCAGTCCCTCACGTTGCTGGAGAAGGTCGAGCTGCGCGCCCTCTGCGTGGACCGCGACACCGGCAGGCTCACGCAGAACATCCTGCTGCTGTCGCTGCGCGAGCCGCAGTGGGTTCATGCGCTCAACAGCTACGCCTCGGGCACGCCGGTGATCGAAGACGGCCGGCTTTACTGCCACTTCGGCGCGCTGGGCAACGCCTGTCTCGACACGCGCGCCGGCAAGGTGCTCTGGACCAACACCAGCCTGGTGGTCATGCACGAGAACGGTCCCGGCAGCACTCCGGTCCTTTGGCAGAATCTCATGATCTTCCACCTCGACGGGAGCGACCAGCAGTTCATCGCCGCGCTCGACAAGCGCACGGGCAGGCTCGCCTGGAAGACCCCGCGTTCCGGTGAAATGAACAAGAACCCGCAGCTCAAGAAATCCTACGGCACGCCGCTCGTCGCCACCCTCAACGGGAAGGAACAGATCGTCTCGCCCTCATCGGACTGGATTTACAGCTACGACCAGCAGGGCCGGGAGCTGTGGCGCGTCAAGTATGGCCAGCTGGGCTTTTCGCTCACGCCGCGCCCGGTGATCGGACACGGGATGATCTTCATGAGCACGGGCTTCCTGAAGCCGCAGATCCTCGCGCTGCGTTATCAGGGGCTGGAAAAGCCGGAGATCGCCTGGCGCTACGAGAAGGGCGCGCCCACGATGCCCTCGCCGCTGCTGGTCGGCGACGAGTTTTACTTCGTCAGCGACGGCGGCATCTTCACCTGCCTCGACGCGAAGACCGGCACGGAGCACTACCGTGAGCGCCTCGGCGGCAACTACAGCGCCTCACCGACGTATGCCGACGGGAAAATCTACGTCCACAACCGCGAAGGCCTGAGCACGATCCTCAAGCCCGGAAAGCAATTTGAAGTGCTGGAGAAGAACCCGCTCCCCGGAAAAATCTTCGCCTCGCTCGCCGCCGTGGGTCACTCGCTTTTCCTCCGCACGGACACCGCGCTTTATTGCATCGAGCAGAAGCCCGCGAAACAGGCGTCCCGGTGAAAGTCTGAACAGGCGGTCCCGGACCGAAGCCGGAGCAAATCCTGGCGCAGCTTATCGCGCGGGACGGGGGATGTGCAAAGCGACCCGCGTTCCCTTGCCCAGCGTGGACGTGATCCACATGGTGCCGCCCAGCTTGCAGGCGGTGCTGTAGGCCTTGGTCAGCCCGAAGCCGCCGCCACGGGTGGCCTTGTCACGGACGTTCGAAGCCCGGTAGCCGAAATCAACAACCTGCTCGACCTCCTTGGTTGGAATGCCGCAGCCGGTGTCCTCCACGACCATTCGCAGCTCCTGGCCGTTGTCAACCAGGCCCGCGGAAATCTGCCCGCCGGGAGCGGTGTATTTCCGGGCGTTGGCGATCAAATCCCGGAACACATCCTGCAGGACGGGCGGCATGTTGATGAAGGCCCCGTCCACGCTCTCGATCTTGAAGTTCACGAGATAGTCCGTCGCCTCCTGCGCGGCGATGTTGTAGATGATGTGATAGCGTCCCTTGCTGTTCTTCTCGATGGCCGCGAAAACGTTCACAAAATTGCCGGTCAGTTCCTGGATGCTGTGGGGCCGCCAGGTGTTGCCCGTGCGGAGGCGCTCCTGATATTCCTCGATGCGCACGACCAGGACCTTGAGGATGGACTTCAAATTCTCGGCGGCCTCGCGCACCGCAGGCAGGCTGGCCGCGTCCGGGGCCTTGCGTAGCTGCTCGACCCATTCCCTGATGAAGGTCGCCTGAAGGGTGACCGCGCGGCTCGAAGCCTCCGCATCCAGCCGCCCCGCCCGGACCAGCTCCAGAACCTCGCCCGCAAGCTGGGTCGTCTCGGGCAGGGCCGACGGTTGCTGCAAATCAAGTTTGAGCAGCTGAAGCTCGCCCATCAGGATGTTGAGGACATTCAGGAAGGAATGGAGATCCAGCTGGGCAAGCTGCTGGTCGGTGACGTTGAGTGGCTTGGTGATTTGCATGGGAGATTCCGGGGTTGGGTCGTTGGAACTCAGACGGTCTTGCCGGCCTTTTCACGCTCCCATTTGAGCAGGACCGCGCGGAGCTGCTCCAGCTCGATGGGTTTGCCCAGGTGCTCATCGAAGCCGAGCTTCAGGTAATCCTCGTGATCCATGCCGATCTGCCCGGCGGACACCGCCATGATCCTGAGCCGCCAGCGCCTTCCGGGATGGGCCGACGCATCCGCCTCACGGAATATCTGGATGGCCTCGATGCCATTGATCTCGGGCATTTCCACGTCGGTGAACACCAGGTCGAATTCCTGCGCACAAAGCTGCGCCACGGCGGCGCTGACGCTCTCCGTCGACACCACGGTGCAGCCGAGATGCTTCAGGAAAAGCTCGGCCACCCGACGGTTCATGGCCACGTCGTCCACCAGCAACACCCGCAGATGAGGAAGACTCACGGCAGCGGACGGGGAGGTTCCGGGTGGAGGGTTCATGGCTTGATCGCAGGGCCGGCGCATCATTCCGCAGAACGCGACCTTCCGTCAACGGCCTTCAAATTTCGGAATTTGCGAAACTCAAACCCCGGTTTGACCGCCCGCCACAAGCGCCCAGCCGGGTTTCACCTCTTCGTCCAGGGAGGCGGACGGCTTTCCCCGCCCGAGCTTGCGCTCGGCGAGGATGCCCACCATCGCGGCATTGTCGGTGCAAAGGGATTTGTCGGCGAGGCGGAGCGTCAGACCGCCCTGTGCGCAGGCCCCGGCAAGCTGCCTGCGCAGCCCCAGGTTGCAGGTGACGCCACCGGACGCGGTCACGCACTTCACGCCAAGACGCCTTGCGGCACGCACCGTTTTCGTCACCAGCACGTCCACGATGGCGGCGCGCACGCTGGCACAGAGATCGCGCACACGTCCGGAGTCGTCGAGAATGGCGGGATGGTCCCGGAGAAAATAGCGCACCGAAGTCTTCAGGCCGCTGAAGCTGAAGTCGTCATGCAGGTCGCGGATCATCGGGCGCGGAAATTCAAACGCGCGCGGGTCTCCCTGCTCCGCCAGCGCGTCCAGCTCCGGCCCGCCGGGATAGGGCAGCCCCATGAGCTTGGCGACCTTGTCGAAGCACTCGCCGGCGGCGTCATCCATGGTGCTCCCGAGCAGCCGGTGTTTCAGCTCGGCCTCGACGAACACGAGCATCGTGTGGCCGCCGCTCACAATGAGCGACACGTTCGGCTGAAAGCTCGCGAAGTCGGCGACGGGTGGCTGCCCGGTGATCCACGGCGAGTAGAGGTGCGCCTCGTGGTGGTGAATGCCGAAGAAGGGCTTGCGCAACGCAAAAGCCATCGCCTGGGCGGCGCGCGCACCGATCATCAATGCCTGTGGCAGGCCGGGGCCGAGGGTGGCGGCGATGGCGGCCAACCCGTTTGGTGTCCCGGCTTCAGCCGGTCGGAAAGCCGCAGAGCCGCCTGAAGGCGGGACACCGAGCGCAGCACCGGCGGTTCGCAGCGCCTCGCGCGCGACTGGCAGCAGGTTCCTCAGGTGCTCGCGGGTCGCCAGCTCGGGCACGACGCCGCCGTATTCGGCGTGGAGCTTGATTTGCGAGGCGACGACATTGGCCAGCACGCGTCCGTCGTGGACGACGGCGACGCTGGTTTCGTCGCAGGAAGATTCGAGGGCGAGGAGCACCGCGCCTATTTCCGGACAGGTTCGGCCGCGTTCTGCGCGGCCACCTTGCCCGCAGGCTTGCCGTGTTTGTCGTAGAGGAGGATGCCCTTGAGCATGTCCGTGGCGCGGTCGAACTGCGGGTCCCGGGCCCGGGCCACCTGCTCGCGTTCCTTCTCGTCGAGCGCGTCGAGCGACGCACCGGAGCGCTTGATCGCGAGGAAGCGTTCCTCCTCTGCGTTCATGGTCACGACCACATCCGGCGTGATGCCCTTCTCGTGAATGACCTTGTGGCTGGGAGTGTAATATTTCGCCGTGGTGAGCCGCAGCGCGGAACCGTCCGACAGCGGGAGGATGCTCTGCACGGAGCCTTTGCCGAAGGTTTGCTCGCCGAGCACCACCGCGCGCTTCAGGTCCTGCAGGCAGCCGGCCACGATTTCCGACGCGCTCGCGCTGCCGCCGTTGACCAGGATGACGACGGGGAGCTGCGGACGCGAATTCCGCCCTGTCGCGTTGTATCTGGCGATGTCCGCGACCTGTCTCGCCTCGGTGGAGACAACCAGCTGGCCGCGGGGGAGAAACTTCTCAGACACCTTCACCGCCTGGTCGAGCAGGCCGCCCGGGTTGTCACGCAAATCCATGATGAGGCCCTTCATGCCGGCCTTCTCCATCTTCGCCAGCGCGCCTTCCAGCTCGCCGCTGGTCTTCTCGCCGAACTGGCGCAGGCGCACGCAGCCGATCTTGTTATCGTCCAGCGGGAACTCTCCGCGGCCATTCTGGTCGCGGACGCTGGCCACGCTGATGACGGCGCGTGTGAGCTTGATCTCGGACTCGGCCTCCGTCGCCGGACGGAAAATGGTGACGGTGACATCGGTGCCGGGCTTGCCCCGCAGCCGGCGGACGGCGTCGTCGAGGTTGAACTTCTCGGTGTACTGGCCGTTGATCTTGATGATGCGGTCGCCGGTGACGATCCCGCCCCGGCTGGCGGGCGTGTCCTCCATCGTCTCGGAGACGGTGAGCGTGACGCCCTTGCTCGCATTGGTCCTCACCCCGATGACGATGCCCACGCCGCCGAACGCGCCCTCGGTGTCCTTGCGCATCTCGTCATACTTGCGGGCCTCCATGAACTCGCTGTGCGGATCCAGAGAGCCGACCATGCCCTTGAGCGCGGCGTGGATGAGCTGCTGGTAGGAAATCTTCCCTCCGTCCACGTAGTTCTGCCGGATGGTTTCCAGCACGCGGGTGAACAGCTCGATGTTCTCGTAGGCGTTCTCCTTCGCGGCGGTCTCGGCGTGCGACAGATACAGCCGCGTGCCAAACACGAGGTTCAGCCCGAGCACGGCCACCAGCAAACCGAGAAAGATGCGTCTCTTCATATAACCGTTGGCTGACAGTAGGAGCCGTTCAGATGCTTGGCAAGTGAGGCTTCGCCGCAGGCCGAAGAGTGGACTGGCCGCCCGACTCAGCCGTTCATTCTTTTCAACAGCAGCTCCAGATACGGCAGGTCCGCCGGCGAAGTCGCCTTCGGGTTCGGCTCCCTGCCCTCCACCAGCGCCACCGGCTGGCCGATCAACTCGCACGCCGCCGTGTCGTCCGTCACCAGCAGGCCGCGCTCGCGCACGGCCGACAGCGCCCGGCGGATCACCTCCACGCGAAACGTCTGCGGCGTCTGCACCGCCCACAGCCGCGAGCGGTCGATGTGCCTCGCCACCCGCGCCCCGCCGTCGGACTCCTTGATCGTGTCGGTCACGCGCTGAGCCGCCACGGCCGCGCCCGTCTCGCGCGCCGCCGCAAGGGTCGCCTCGATCACCGCCAGGCTCGTGCATGGCCGCGCGCCGTCCTGGATGGCGACGGTGCCGCAATCCACCGGCAACGCCTCCAGGCCATTCCAAACCGAGTCCTGCCGCTCCCTGCCGCCGACCGTCAGCCGGAACGGCTTCTTGAACCCGGACTCCGCCGCGAGCTTGCGGAACTCCGCCTGCATTCCGTCGCGCACCACCAGCACCAGCTCGTCAATGCACGCCGCCGCCTCGAAGCGCGCCCAAGTGTGCGCCACGATGGGCCGGCCGGCGATTTCGAGGAACAGCTTGTCCACGCCCGGCCCCATGCGCGTGCCGGAGCCGGCGGCGACGATGACGGCGGCGGTGCGTTGCTGGTTGAGTGCTGCCTGCTGCATGTCCACGTGGGGCGGAGGCTAGACGGCTGGCAAACGCGACGCAACCCATCGCGCAACCAACGGACACAGCGGTGCATGTCTGGACGCCGCCGCCCGGACGCGACGGGGCCGGGGCGCGGCGCTCTTGCGTGGTGCCAGGTGAGAATTTCCATGTGCATTTTCAACCGACCTGTGTTTGTCTGCCCCTTTCTATATGGGTCTGCCCACACAGTTGCAGGAAGATTTCGTGGCTGAGTTCAAGCACGACCCCATCTATGTGGCCCGCGCAATATGCGACCTTGCCGGCAAGGACGGACTGACCTGGCTGGCGTGTGATGGGACCACGCTGGTGTGCTACTCCCGTCCCTCCGGAGGGGAGTTCTCCCGCCTGCACTACCGCGTGGGCGAGGCGACGGTGTTCAAGATGGGCGACGAGGGGGCTCACTTGGCGTTTCACGCCCGTTTTCCGGAGACGGAGTTTGTGTTGCGCCTGCCACCAGGTGAGGCCCCGGTGCTGGCCAAACTGACATCGCTTCAGCCGCCGTCTGATTCAATCAACCTCGCTGCAGCACCAGCCAAGCTCACCCAGAACCTCGTCTGTGGCGCGGCGGCGTATGCGCTGGTGCAGGCGGACGGCGGGCATGACAAAGCCGAGATGGACTGGGTCGTGGCGCGTTTCGGCAATCTGAGCGCGTTCCGGCGGGGCGGGGCATGGGTGACGAAGCACGGTTTTGCCGAGCTGTTGCCCGAGGCGAACCGCCTGATCCCGCTGGAGCAGCGGGAAGGTTTGCTGTTCAACCTGATGGAACTGAGTTTTGCCGACAGCTCCATGGCGCGGGCAGAGCGCGCGATGCTCGATGAATGGTATCAGTCACTCGGAGTGGGCCAAGAGCGCCACGACCGGGCTTATGAGGCGTTGCTGGGCCGGGCCTCCATT
>JBAYGL010000257.1:0-7675 GCA_041666725.1 Limisphaerales bacterium | reverse complement strand
GATCCAGCCGGCCGGCAGGCCTTCGAGCAGGTGCAGTTCGTCCCCGCGCTCCAGCACGAGGAGATCGCGGACCAGCCGGATGAATTCGGCGCCGGCCCAGTTGTGCGGCATGTCGCCGAAATCGCGCGGGTCGTGCTCGCCGACCGGCATCTGCTCCTCGCGCCAGGCCAGCAGGGGCGAGGCGTGGTTGGCGAAGGCGTAGAGACGTTCCGCCGCCTTCCGCCCGTTGCCCAGCCAGAGCCAGGCGTGGGCATGAAACGACGCGAGATAGCCCCAGATGCCCTCCACCAGTCCGGCGTCGCCCACGATCATGCCGCCCTGCTGTTCGCACGACTCAAACATCGCCATCGTGCCGGTCAGAATTGGGTCGTTTGACGCGAAAACTTTTCCGGGATAAACACCGTGGAAGAAGGCCCACTGTCCGCGCTGCGGCGCGAGATTTCCCACGTTGCCCATCATGTCCGGCAGATAGGTGTTGCCGTTGGGGTCCTGGCGCAGGTCGCGCCTGGCGGTGGTTTGAAAGGCCGCTTCGAAGTCGTCGTATTCCTTCTGCCATTCCGCGGCCTCGGCGGCTTTTCCAAGCCAGGTGGCGGCGGCGATCGCCGCCTTCAGCCCGCCGAGATTCCAATACACGTTCGAGTAATCGCCCTTCTCAGAGAGGGCCACGCCACCATCCACGAATCCCGGCGGAATGAGCCCCTGGCAGAGCCATTGCGGATTGGTGCGCGACAGCCGCCGCAATTCGCGGATGTAGGCGACGGTTTTTTCGAGCTTCGGCCAGACGCCTTCCAGCCATGCCCGGTCGGAGGTCAGGCGCGCGTGCTGCACGCACATCCAGAGCACGATGCCGTTCTCCTTGTAATACTTTTCCAGCACCTCGAAGGAGCCGTTGGCGTTCTGGTGGCTCAACATGTAGTTGATGCCGGCGCGGGCCTCGTCCACCGCGCCGAGCATCGCGGCGGCCTCGAGCATGAACGCGCCGTCCACGACCCACAGCCCGCGATACACCGCCGGCCCGACCTGAAACGACGGCAGCCCGCCCTTGATTTCCCGCGCCTGCCAGATGTTGCGGATGGAGGAATCCACCAGCGACTGAATTTGTTTGTCCGGCACTTCCACCTTGCCGAAGGGCAGCTTTGCCTGATTCCAAAAATCGGCGGCCTGCGCGCGCAATTGTTTCGCCTCGGCAAGATTCTGCGGGCGCAACACGACCGGCGTGCCGGCCGCATACAGCACATGAAAATCCGCCGTCTGTCCCGGCGCGATGGTGAGCGGTTCCAGCTGCACGACGCGTTTCTGCGGATGAAACTGCCGCACGCCCTGCATCCGCAGCGAGGAGTGGATGATTTCCTGCCCGTGAATGGCGATCTTCTGCTCCGCAATGTCCGTCCTGACGGGCCGCTCGCTGCGCACGACCAGTTCAGGCGAAATGGTCCGGGAGTTCGTCGACGTGTTGGTCACATGGACGAGGATCACGTCGTTCCTCGGGCGCAGCTGCTGCCGGCCGCCGTAGATCGCGGCGGAAGCCTGGGCGTCCAGCTTCCCGGCCAGCAACGCGGCGGAATCCGACGGGGTCTCCGCCGGGAAAACCCAAAGCCCGTTCAGCACCACGAATTTGTCCGTTGCGCCGGGCGCGGGAAGCACTTCGATTGAAATCTGTCCGTCCTGGTTGGCGTCCCTCGCATCGAACCAGAACGCCACCGGCTTGTTCTTCCCGACCTCGCCCCCGGCGTCCACCTTCCGGGCGGGCGCGCCCTCCACATTCATCTCCATTGAGCGGCTGCGGATTTCGTAATGCCCCTCGCAAACGGCCAGCGCGATTTTTCGCGACTCCCCGGGTGCGACATTGACCGCATAGCGAATGGTCCGTTTGCGCGGCGGAAACACATGCGTCGAAACCGCCGCCGAGGCCAGCGCCGGGCTCGTCCCGGGTGGTGGCTGCGCCCAGTCGGCCAAGACCCCGCCTGCATCCACGCGTCTGACTTCCGTCCGGGGTGCCGAGTCCGCCGTCAGGGATCCGGTGACGGCAAAGGCCTCCTCGCAAATCTTCAACGTGGGCGACTCCCGGTAGGTCTTCACAATCGGGACGCGCGCCGATTCCAGCTCCTGCCGGACCCAGCGGGCGTCCTCGCTCACGATCAGCCCGACCGTCGTTTGAAAACCGACGTTCACCTTGAAGTCATAAAACCGCCCGGCGTAGTGGTAGAGCAGTTCACCGCTGCGGCCCACGACCGTCTTGTGCGGATCGTCAGGCAGGCAGATCGACGTCACCCACCACTGCGGTGTGTAACGAAAATCAACGAACAGGTCCGCATCGCCCGCCGCGCCGGCGCGATGGTTTGGAACCATGACCGTGAGGCTCAAAAGGGCGGCCTGCGTGAGCTGCCAGATGCTGTTCGTTTTCATGTTTTGTCTGTGTCATCAGAATGAACGGGGGATGCGCGGGGCGGAGTCACTGCAGGTTTGGAAGCGGACCGTTGAGCTGGCCTGGCAGGGTGACTTTCCCCTTCGATTTCACCTGCGGGAACGTCGCGGGCGGCGGCAGAAAGTCGTTGCTCTCGCGCATCCACCGGTCCAGGGCGAGCAGCATGGCATCACGTTCGCCGGCGACCGAGGCATCGTCAGCGAGGTTGTGGAATTGGTTGGGATCCTTCTGCAGGTCGTAGAACTCGACCGGCGGACGCGGCGAGTGGAAGAGCGGTTCCAGTTCAGGCCGAAGTCGTCCAGCTTTACGCTCTGCGTCCATGATGCCCCAGGGCGGAGCCGACTCGTGATCCAGCGCGCCGCGGTAGGAAACTTCAGGACGATAATTGCAGATGAGCGCGTAACGGTCGGAGACAATCGCGCGCATCGGATCCCAGGTGTCGTGCCAGTTGCGCTCCGCAAAAACATATCTGCGCGCCTCGTGAGGCCGGCCGGTGAGCAGTTTCACCAGGCTGCGGCCCTCCGTCGTGCGCAGCGGCGGCAGGCCTGCGGCATCGAGCCAGGTGGCGGAGAGGTCGAGCATGGAGACAAGTTCATCGGTGACAGAACCGGCCCCGGCCCTGCCGGGCCAGCGGATGATGAGGGGGACATTGATGCCGGCTTCGTAGCAGGTGGACTTGGCGCGCGGATACGGCATGCCGTTGTCTCCGAGGAAAACGACGATGGTGCTGTCGGCCAGTCCGCGTTCGCGCAGAAGTTTCAGGACATCGCCGCACTCCTGATCGAGCCGGCTGATCGCATCGCAATGCAGTGCGAGATCCTCGCGCATGGCCGGGGTGTCTGGGAGGAAGGGCGGCACGAGAACGTTCGCGGGGTTGTGGGGGCTGGCGACCCTGCCCTTGATGTGGTCGTAGTTGGTCGGGCTGCGGTGCGGGTCGAGGAAACCGACCCACAGGAAAAACGGGCGGCCCTGCGGCAGCCGGTCGAAAAATGTGGCGAAGGATTCCTTTTCGCCGCCGTAGAAATCGAGCCGCTTCAGAAAGTCGTTGCCGAGATGATTCTTCCGATACATGCCCGTGAAATAGCCCTTCGCCTTCAGCGGCTCGACAACGGTCGGCACATCGGACCGCAGATCGGCGTGCAGACGCGACGTGCCGATGGCGTGCGGCGAGCGGCCCGCGAAAATCGAGGAACGGCTCGGGCTGCACTGCGCCGACGTGACATAGCCGCGATTGAAGCGCATCCCCTCCCGGGCCAGCGCGTCGAGGTTGGGCGTGTGAATGAAACGATTGCCGTAGCAGCCGAGGTAGTCGCGGCTCATGTCATCGGCCACGAGGACGAGGATGCCGGGCGGCGCGGCGGATTTGGCCGCCGCCGGCTGCGCCCTGCAGGCTGGAGCAAACAACAGAAGCGAAACGCCGAGCAATCCCGACAGTGCCGGGTTGCAGATGAAGGAAAGGCATTGGGTTTTCACAGTTCGGAGGAATGTCTCACCTTTTAAGCGGAAGACCGGGCTTCGCCCCGGGTTTGTTCCCGGTGGGGACAATGTCGTCCGAGTCCCCGTAAAGCGCCCGCAGCCGGGTCAGCTCGGCCTTCAGTTCCACAACGGTCCGGGCGTAGGCCGGATCGGCATGGACGTTGTGCAGCTGCAACGGGTCCTTCTCGTTGTCCAAAAGTTCCCATTCATTTCTCTCGTGGAAATTCGCGAGCGTGTAGCGCCCGGTGCGCACGCCGTAGTGTTTGGCGGTGCCGAAGCCCGTCTCGTAGTAGTGATAGTAAACGCTCTTGCGCCAGCCGGCGGGCGTCTCGCCGCGCAGGATCGGCACGAGCGACCTGCCGTGCAGGCCGGCGGGTGTTTTGCCCCCGGCGATGTCCACAAACGTCGCCGCGTAATCGATGTTCTGCACCATCGGCGTGAACCGGGAGCCGGGCTTCACCACGCCGGGCCAGCGCACGATGAGCGGCATGTGGATGGACTCCTCGTAAATCCAGCGCTTGTCGAACCACCCGTGCTCGCCGTTGAAAAAGCCCTGGTCGGACGAGTAGATGACGACGGTGCTGCCTTCGATCCCCTCCGCCTTGAGATGGTCCAGGTATCTGCCCACGCAGTCGTCCACGCGCTTCACGCAACGCAGGTAGTCCTTCATGTATTCCTGATATTTCCAGCGGGTGAGATCCGCCCCCTGCGGACCGGCTTTGCGGAACGCCTCGTTGCGCGGTTCAAACGCCCCGGCCCACTCCGTGCGCTGGGCCTCGGTCATCGAGGCGAACTCCCCCGTCCACTTGCCGGGCGGAAACACTTTCAAGTCAACGGCCATGTCCATGTTCCGGCCTATCTCCAGCTTCTGATCGCGGGCGGGGACACGGCTGGCATAATCATCGAACAGTGTCGGCGGCTCGGGAATCTTCACGTCCTGCAACCATCTGTAATACTGCGGCGGCGGCATCCACGGCCTATGCGGCGACTTGTGATGCACCATCAGCATGAAGGGCCTCGACCTGTCCCGGGTCCTGAGCCAGTCGATCCCCATGTCGGTGATGACGTCCGTGGCATAGCCCGCATGATTCTCATTCCTCCCGTCCGGCCCGATGAAATTCGGATTCCAGTATCGCCCCTGTCCCACCAGCAGGCGCGCGAAGTCCGTGCCCGTCGGCGTCTTGTCGAGATGCCACTTGCCAATGACCGCCGTCTGATAACCCGCCGCGCGCACCGCGCCGGGAAAAGTCCACACCCCCGGCGAGACCGGCCTGTTCAGCACCATCACGCCGTTGGCATGGGCGTGCAGGCCGGTGAGGACCGCCGCGCGGCTTGGCGAGCAGATCGAATTGCCGCAGAAGCTGTTCACGAACAGTCCGCCCTCCGCCGCCAGGCGGTCGATGTTCGGCGTCACGTTCTGCTGCTTGCAAAACTCCGACAATCGCGAGCCATACGCCCCGATTGTCTGCAACGAATGGTCGTCGGAAAAAATGAAAATGATGTTCGGCTTTTGTGGAACAGGAGCTTCAGCGCCCCGGGAGACCGGTCCCGACACGCAGATGATCGAGCTGAAAACGACGGCGATGACTTGTCTGATTCTCACGGTTGGCCTGCTGGTTGAGGTTTAAGCTTCCGCAATTTGTTTCAGGCCGCCCCGCCGGTTCCGCCCGGCGGCAGCCGACTGTAATCATCCTGATGGCGTTTGATGTCGTCCTGCTGCCAGTTGCCGAAGGCAACCTCCAGCACGCGCACCGGCTTGTCGCCCTTGCAGGAGAGCCGGTGTTTCTCGTTCGCCGGAATCCAGATTTCGTCGCCGGCCTTGCAGGCGCGTTCGTCCTCGCCGACGTGAACCACCGCGCCATCGTCAATGACGACCCACAGCTCCGCGCGGCCGGTGTGCGATTGCAGGCTCAAGCGCTGCCCCGGCAGCACCGTCATCAGGCTGACGGTGCAGTCGCGGTTGTTGGCGAATTGCTTGAACGAGCCCCACGGACGTTCGACGAAACCAACGGCGGGTTTCCCCGCCGGGATGGGTTTGGTGACGTAGTTCATAGTTGAATGTGTTTGCTTTGCCTTTGGTTTCGAAAGGCGTGGCGTCTGTATTTCAAGGTTGGTAGTGGTAGTCGCGTCCGGCTTTCAGCGTGACGGACTTGGTAACGCCCGCGCAAATCAACTCGCATTTGTCGTTTTTGCCGGGGTGAACGGTGGCGGAAAGCAATTTTCCGCCAGCCCATGAGAGATCAATTTTGTGGCCGCCGGCGATGCGGACGCCGTTGATATGGCCATCGGGAAAACCTTTCGGCCAGGCAGGCAGCAATTCGATGCGCCCGGGCTGGCTGAAAACCAGCATTTCCATGAGCAATCGCGGCAGGCTCAAGACGCTATCCAGGTTGTAAACGAAAAAGTTCGGGTAATGCGCCGTGACTAGTCCGGCATAGACATAATTGCGGCGGCTGAACCGGTCGAGGTTGGTGCGCACCTTGCCGACATCGTGGAGGCGCGCGGCTGTGAGCGAGACTTGCATCAAGCCAAAGGCCGAATCGGTGTCGTGAGCAAAACGCTTGTCGAGTGCGACCTGAGCTGACTTCAGCAACGCTGGATCGGCATCAGGCTGGAGCAGTTCCGTGCCGGGGAATACGGGATAAAGGTGCGAGTTGTGGCGGTGCTCATAAATGTCGCGATATCGCGGATCAACCCACTCGGCCAACGCGCCGTCCTCATTGACCCGGTAGGCGGGAAGCTTGTCATGATACGCCTGCCACTTGGCAATGTCGGCACGATCAAGCTTGAGTTGCTGCCCCGCTTGAAGCAACACGTCGAAAACTTGACGGGCAACAGCCACGTCCATCGTCGCATCTCTGCAGAGCAGCGTTGGTGTGCCCGTCGGAACATTTTCTGGCGAGATGCCGGGCGAAAGGTGGTATCGGCCGTCCGCGCCCAAAGTAAGATAATCCTCGTAGAAATCAGCCATCTCGCGATAGAGCGGCAGGACGCGTTTTTTAAAAAAATCGAGGTCGCCGGTCAACTGTGCATGTTCAAAAAATGGCAGGATGCACCAGCCGCCGCTGGCCGGCCAATACATCCAGGGACAGGTCAAATTGAAATGGTTGAGATAGCCTTTTTCCGGGTCGCTATAATGCGGGACGAGAAATCCCCGGCAGCCGAGATAACGTTTTGCATTGAGCCGCCAACCGGGGAGGACACGTTCGACGTAGCCAAAATACGACTCGGCGCATTCCGGCAAATCCCCCATCGAGGCGGCAGAAATGGCAAGATTCAGGTTCGCATCCACGACAAATCCTCCACACCAGGCCGGCTCCCAACTTCCGCCCCAGATACCCTGGAGTGGTGGCGGGTATCGGCCACACGACGAAATCAAGAGATACCGGCCCATGGCATGCATCTGCTCCAAAAACAGCGGCGTGACGCCCTGCTCATGCACGGTGGCAAGCATCTTCTCCGTCGGGGTCTCCGCCCATTGCGCAGCGCCGCCCAAATCCAGTGTCACCCGACGGAACATCGCGCCGTGTTCACGCGCGTGCGGCGCAAGCAGGCTCTGGTAATTTTCCGGCCAGCCAGCCAATTCCTTCCGCAATGCGTCTTGCCGGTAACTTGTTCCATCCGCGACAGGAGTGATTCGCACCACTACCAAAATCTCCTCCGCGCCCCGCACGTGAAGACGTTTCCCTTCCGTTTCCATCTGTCCGCCCTTGGTGGTAACACGCGCCAGACCTTCGTAGCCGCCTCGATCGGCGGCATACTCCGCGTGATACG
>JBAYGL010000256.1:0-7692 GCA_041666725.1 Limisphaerales bacterium | reverse complement strand
GAGATGCGCACCAAGGAGCACGCCCACGACTACCGCTACTTCCCCGAGCCGGACCTCATGCCCATGCAGCCCTCCGACGACTGGATCGCCGCCGTCCGCACGCGCATGGTCGAGCTGCCCCTCGTGCGCAAGCAACGCCTCATGCGCGATTACCAGCTCCCCGCCGGCGACGCCGAAGTCTTCAAGAGCAACGTCCCGCTCGGCGGCTACTTCGAGAACGTGGCGAAGCAGGCCAAGAACCCCAAGGCCGTCGCCAACTGGGTCATCAACAACCTCCAGGCCAAACTCGCCGAGATAAACGAACTGGAGAGGTCGGCGCTGGCTGCCCTCGGTCAGGAACCCGCAGACATGCAGCTCACCGGATTGACCAATCTCAAGTTCAAACCCGAAGCATTGCTGGAGCTCGTGACGCTCATCGAGAACAAGACCATCAGCAACTCCGCCGCACAGGTTGTCTTCGAGAAAATGTTTATGAACGGTGAGTCGCCCGCCGCCATTGTGCAGGCTGCGGGCCTCGCACAGGTGAGCGACACCGGTGCCATCGAGAAATTCTGCGACGACGCCCTCGCCGCGAACCCCGCCGCCGTGGCCGACTACCGGGGCGGCAAGCTCGCCGCGCTCAACTCCCTCAAAGGCCAGGTGATGAAGCTCTCCAAAGGCAAGGCCAACCCCGCCTTGGTCGGCGAGATTCTGGAACGGAAGCTCAAGGCGTGAACTGACGCGGGCACAGAGTCCGCCTGAGCACCTTCTCGGGCCGCGCAAACCCTCCACCCTTTGGGAGCCTGCTGTGTTGGTTTTCCCGTTGAAAATGCAAGGTGGCTGGGAGATTCTCCGCACATGTCCAAGTCTGCGGGGGAGAAGGATTATCCTCTATGCGAGTTCCTGTCAGACCTGCGTGATGTGCGCCGGTTAGGCACGGGGCGTCGCTACGCCTTCATCCTTGGCTCAGGGGCATCTGTGCCCTCAGACATTCCCACTGGACAGGGACTCGTGACCAACTGGGTCAAGGAACTCTACCTCCGCGAGCATCCCAAGGTGGCCTCCACGGAAGCCAATGACGAGACCATCAAGCAATGGGCGACGGCTAATAATCTTGGCATCAAAGACTTCACCTATGAGCGGCGCGCCGAGTTTTACGGTCGGGTCTATCAACGCCGCTTTCGGAATGATCGCACACTTGGGCAGGACTACTTGCGCGATGTGATGCGCAACAAACGCCCCAGCTTCGGCTACTCCGTCCTCGCGCAGCTTGTCGCGCAGACCGAGCATCGGTTGGTCATCACCACGAACTTCGATCACCTTCTTGAAGACGCCCTCCATCGCTACATGGAGCGTGAACCGCTGGTCTGCAATCACGAAGACCTCGCCAAGTTCCTCTACAACCAGCAGGCCGGTCCGGTCATTGCGAAAATCCACGGCGACATCCAGTTCGAGACCTACAACGCCGAGGAAGACCTCCAGAAACTTAAGAGCCAATGGGACGGCCCGCTGCACGCGCTCCTCCAAAACTACATCCCCATCTTCATCGGCTACGGTGGAAATGATCCCGGCTTCATGGATTTTCTCCATGACGTGCCGAAAGACACCTTTCGGCATGGCTTGATTTGGACTCACCGCCCCAACCGCCATCCGCAGGAAGCCGAGCGTGCAAGAAGCTGGTGGACAAGTTCCGCGGCCATTATGTCGCCATTCCGGGCTTTGATGAATTCATGTTCCTGCTGGGTGATGTCTTTGAATTGAAGAAACTGGACACCCAGATGGAGGCCGATGCGACCCGCCGGGTGAACGAATATCGCGCCGCCCTAGATCAAACTATCAAGGAGTTGCGCACGGCCAAAGCTCCTCCGGGCTGCAATCAGTTTGAGGACTGGGTGAGTGCTGCCTTGCAGCGCCTACTCGGAGCCGATGCACTCCGCTCTTGGCGTGACTGGCATTCGGATGCTGAGCAGGAAACCAGTCCCATCAAGGCTCGTGAGATTTTCGAGGCTGGACTCAAGCAACTGCCCGACAGCCCAGAATTGCTGTCATATTACGCCGTGTTTCTCGCAAAGAATTTTGGTCAACAGGCAAAGGAGGCAGCGTGAATCATAACCCTTTGCAACTAGCCACTCGCGCACATGAACTCGCTCTTCGCCAGTATGGTCCAGAGCATCCATCGACCCTGCTTGTAGCACGCAATCTTGCACTCGTTTATCGGTTACAGGCGCGCTACACGGAAGCCCAGCCAATCGCGGAACAAACACTTCAAATCCAAGAGCGTGTGCTGGGTCTTGAGCACCCCGATACGCTAAAGAGCCTGGATAATCTGGCCAGTCTGCTGGCCGTCAAAGGCGACCCGATTGCCGCCGAACCGATCTACCGTCGTGCTTTAGAGGCGCGGGAGCGTGTGCTAGGACCGGAGCATCCTGATACTCTGAATAGCCTGAACAATCTGGCCCTGCTGCTGGCCAGGAAAGGTGACAATCCCGCTGCCGAACCACTTTATCGTCGTGCCTTGGAAGTGCGAGAGCGAGTGCTAGGACCGGAGCATCCTGATACGCTTAGCGTCCTCAATAACCTAGCCAATCTGCTTTCCCACAAGGCCGACTTACCTGCCGCCGAGGCACTGCATCGGCGTGTGCTTGAGGTGCAGGAGCGTGTGCTAGGACAGGATCATCCTAACACTCCAAAATTTTTAGATAACCTAGCCCTAGTCTTGGTTCGTCAGGGCGATCTGACCACGGCGGAGTCCCTTCATCGTCGTGCATTGGAAATAGGTCAGCGCGTGCTTGGACCAGACCATCCCGATACGCTCAAGACAATGAGTTGTTTGGCCAGCTTGCTGGCTGCCAAGGGTGACCTAGTAGCCGCAGAACAGCTCTATCGTTCAGCGATACAAGGCATGGTCCGTGTTCTGGGACCAGAGCATCCCGACATACTTCCAAGCTTAAACGACCTGTCCACGCTCCTTGCCAACAAGGGTGATTTAGCGGGTGCATTGCCGCTCTTGGAGCGTGTTCTCCAAGGTATGCTGAAATTCATGGGACCAGACGATACAAATGCGGAAGCCTTTGTGAAGCATCTTGCTAGTGTGCGTGAAGCGATGGCGAAAATAGGCTGTTAAGGCGTATCCGTCTCTAGCGTGTTGTTGCGTTGCCGCTTATTTTTTGGAGCGCGGGTGCGTGCGAAGCACCACCCGCAGCCAGCCTCGTGGTCCGAACGCGCTGCGGCTGGTCTGCGACACAGCCGCGCTCCACGCCCCTCCTCAATCCCGACGGGATTGCGGCCTCCAGCCCAAGGTTGGCGACGCACCGCGACGCCTACCTTGGGTCACGCGTCAGCAAAATGCCGAATCCTGTAGGGATTCCGGCCCGTCGAGTCGGGCGGACGCAACCACCTTCGGGGTTGGCCGCATTTCCACACGCACCCAAGGTAGCCTCGGCTGCCTCGGCAACCTTGGGCTGGACGCTGAAAACCTCGTTGAGGTTTCCCGAAGGACGCGGCTGATGGCTGAAACCCGGCTCCACTCACCCAAATGCGCCATCGTGTAACTGGACAGTCGGTTTGCGCGACTGGATGCGCCATTTGCGTCACTAGAAAGCTGATTTGCGCGGGTGGTCACGCCATTTGCGTGACTGGACAGCCCAATATCTTCACTGGACAGACGATTATCTTCAGTGGACGGCCCATTCTGGCAGGTCTGCGGCTGGATATTTCGGACAGAATCTCGGTTCAGCCAACCAGTCATTCAGTTGGGGAAAATGGTCGGACAGACTACTTCGCCGGAGGACGGAAGGAAGTTCCTTGCGCGGCGGGCCGTTTCTCCGAAACTTCCGCCCATGTTCCAACTCGGCTTCGTCTCCGCCATCCTGCCGGAACTTTCACTCGACCAGGTGCTCGCCTTCGCCGCCGCCGAGCGGTTCCGGTGCGTGGAGGTGATGTGCTGGCCGGTGGGCAGGGCGGAGCGGAAGTTCGCCGGGGTCACGCACATTGACGTGGAGGGCTTCACGCGGGGGCGCGCAGAAGAAGTCCACGCTTTGTGTGCCCAGCACGGCGTTTCCCTCACTGCGCTCGGCTATTATCCCAACCCGCTCGACCCGAATCCCGAAGTTTCCAAGGTCGCGGTGGCGCATCTCAAGAAGGTCATCCGCGCCGCCGCCGTGCTGGGCCTCAAGAACGTGAACACGTTCGTCGGGCGCGACTGGACGCGCAGTGTGGACGACAACTGGCCGCGCTTCCTCAAGACATGGCGACCGCTCATCGCCTTCGCCGAGGATCACGACATCAAGGTGGGCATCGAGAACTGCCCGATGTCCTTCACGCGGGACGAGTGGCCGGGTGGGAAGAACTTGATGACCACGCCGGTCCTCTGGCGGCGGGCGTTCAGCGACATTCCGAGCAAGCATTTTGGCCTGAACTACGATCCGTCCCACTTCGTGCTCCAGCACATGGACCCGGCGAGTCCGTTGCGCGAGTTTCAAGACAAGCTGTTCCACTTCCACGCCAAGGATGTGCAGTTGCATCGCGACAAACTCAACGAAGTCGGTGTGTTCGCGCACCCGAACGAGTGGCACACCCCGCGCATCCCCGGCTACGGCGAGATGGACTGGGGCAAGTTCATGGCTGCGCTCATGGCGACGAACTATCGCGGCCCCGTGTGCATCGAGGTGGAGGACCCGACTTTCGGCAAGACGCTCGCGGGCCGGCAGGACGCGCTGCGCGTCGCGGGGAATGTGCTGCGGCCTTACTGCCGTTGAATTGAACAGCGAAGACGCGAGGGTGCGAAAGGGGACTGCGCCGTTTGAGGAGTTCTTGCTTTGCGTCTTCGCGCCTTCGCTGTTCAATTCCTTCAACAACCCATCGCGCGCTCAACCAATGAACTCTCCAAGGATCATTCAACGGCCCGAGAAAGTGACCGTTCCCGACGACATCGAGCGTTTGGCGACGGTGGCGGTGGACTCGGCGTTCGCCGTCCATTCGGAACTGGGGCCTGGCCTGTTGGAGAGCGCCTACGAAGCATGCTTCGCCCACGAACTTGAGCTGCGCGGCATCAAATACCAGCGCCAGCTTCCCGTGCCGCTCCACTACAAAGGCAAGCTCATTGAAGCTGGCTTTCGCGCCGACGTGCTCATGGAGCAGAGACTGCTGATTGAGTTGAAGGCGGTGGAACAGGTCATTCCCGTCCACAAGGCACAGGTCATCACGTATCTGAAAATCCTGAAGTTCCCGCTGGGCCTGCTGATTAACTTCAACGAAGTTCTCATCAAGCACGGCATACAGCGCATCCTCAACATCCCGAAGCAGACCCAGCCAGTTCCCTTCACCCTATGAACCTCTCCCCGCCTTCCTTCGCTCCTTCCCTCCCGCTGTTCAATCCTCACCGCCCGGCGTGCCGCAGCCTGCTGCCGGGGAGTTGAACAGCAAAGGCGCAAAGGCGCGAAGCAACCAGTTTGAGGAAGCCCTCATCCAGGAAATGATCCACAGCCTTCCCAACCTCCAGAGACCGTCCCAGCCAGCTCCCTTCACCCTATGAATCTTCCACTGTCCTCCTTCGCTCCTTCCCTCCTTCGCTGTTCAATCCTGTTCTTCTTCCTGTTCGTGCTTGGGTCACCGGCCAAGGCCGATGACGTCGCCACGGCCGCCGTTCTGCGCGCGCTGGGCGGGCAGGTCACCGAGACGGCGGGTGCGGTTACGAAGATCATGTTCCGCGACTGCTCGAAGCTCGGCGACGCGGAGTTCAAACAGATCGGCGCGCTCAAGTCGCTCAAGTCCCTCACCCTCTACGGCAAGTGCCACGGTCTTACGGACTCGACGCTCGCGCATCTCGCCGGCCTGACTGCGCTGGAGGAGCTGGGCACCGACGGCATTCAAGTCACGGACGCGGGGCTGAAGCACCTTGCCGCGCTGACAAATCTGCGCTCGGCATCGTTCTTCCACATCGCGTTTCCCGACAAGGGATTCACCGGCGCAGGCTTTGCGGCGTTAAAGACGTTGCCGAAGCTCGATCGGCTCACCGTCGCGGGGACGCCGTTTAATGATAAGGGCATGGCCGCCATCGCCGAGCTGACACAGCTCAAGGAGTTCCGCACCTGGCACACCTACCAGACGCAGGCTGGAAACGAGGCGCTGCTCAAACTCACGAACCTCCGCACGCTCCATCTTGGCCAGCGCCTGCCCCAATACGGCGGCAAGCCGAAGGGCCTGAGCATCGACAACACAACACTCGCCACGCTGGCGAAGATGAAGTCGCTGGAGTCGCTCGGCCTCGACGAAGTGCGTCTCACGCACGCGGGCCTCGTGCAGCTCAAGGCGCTGCCGAACCTGAAGAAACTCTCCCTCCAGCGCGCGGACATCCCCGAAGCGGACATCGCCAGGCTCCGCACCGACATGCCCAAAGTCACCATCGAGTGGAAACCGCTCACCGACGCCGAGCGGAAGGCGCTGGAGGGGATGCTTAAACCGTGAGCGAGCCTGAAGCCACGCGGCCCTCCCGCGTCGAAGGGCGGTTGATGAAGCTTGCACTTCGATTGATGCTCGCGGCGACGCTCCTTGCGTGGCCGTTGCTCACGCCGCGCGCCGTTGCGGCCACGGCTTTGCCCGCCTCCGCCAGGTCCTTTCTCCAAAAGCACTGTTTCGAGTGCCACGACGCGGACGTCCAGAAGGGCAAGCTCCGTCTCGACACGCTTCAGCCCGACTTCGGCACGCCGGCCATCGCCGAGGCATGGGGCAGGGTTTTCTCCCAGCTCGAAAAGCGGGAGATGCCGCCGAAGAAAAAGCCGCAGCCCGGCGATGCCGACCGGCAGGCGGTGCTCGACTGGCTTGGTCCGGAGCTGCGCGCGGCCAGCGCAGCGCGGCACAACGCCGAGGGACGCGTCGCGCTGAGGCGGCTCAACCGCTTCGAATATCAGAACACCATCCACGACCTCCTCGGCATCGAGGCGAACGTGATGGAGCTGCTGCCGGAGGACGGCTCGGCGCACGGCTTCGACAAGGTTTCCACCGCCCTCACGCTCTCGCCCGTCCAGGTGGAGAAGTATCTCGAAGCCGCCGACCTTGCGCTGGACGCGGCGCTTGGCGTCGGACCGCAGCCGCGCTTCGTGCAGGAGCACCATGCTGCAACGGCGCTCCTGGCGAGCTGGGAGAACAAGAGCTACCGCGCGCTGGCCGGCGACGCGATCGCCTTCTTCAATTCCGGCTATTCTCCCAGCGAGCTGCGCCGCTTCCGCTCCCCCGCGCCGGGCCGTTACCGCGTGCGCATCTCGGCCGGCGGATTTCAAACCGAAGGCAAGCCCGCGACGTTCCGCGTGTATGGCGGCAGCTTCGGGGTCGGCGGAAAGACGAAGCTCCTCGGCCACTTCGAAGTCCCGGCGGACAAGCCCACGGTCGTCGAGCTGGTCGAGCGGCTCGACGCGCGCGGCGACACGCTCAAGATCGTCCCCTACGGCACCATCCCCTGGCAGGACAAGGGCTCGACCTACAGCGGCCCCGGCCTCGCAGTCCAGTGGATCGAAGTCGAAGGCCCGCTCGAAGCGAAGGAATGGCCGCCCGCCACGCGCCGGCAGCTGCTGGGCGACACGGACATCGAGCGCGGAACCTACGGCGACGCCGAACGCGTGCTGAAGCGGTTCGCCCCGCTCGCCTTCCGCCGGCCCGTGAACGACGCGGATCTCGCGCCCTACCTCGCGCTGGTGCGTGAGCGCATGGACCGGGGCG
>JBAYGL010000255.1:0-7693 GCA_041666725.1 Limisphaerales bacterium | reverse complement strand
TTGAACACAGCCGAGGGCCCAACGCGGGCCAAACAGGCGTTGCCGCTGGCCCGGCCTCTCAAGCAGGTTCTGGAAAAACGGTTGCAGGACGAATTGAAGGCTCCGGACGAAGCGCGGGACCGGGCCAAGGCCACGATTCAATGACCCGCGTGGTCAACGTTTCACGCTGGCGTTCAGATAACGGTGGATTCCCTCCGCCGCCCTCCTTCCGTCTCTGACGGCGTGGACCACCAGGCTGGGGCCGCGCACCACGTCGCCGCCTGCGAAAACCCCTCTCACACTCGACATCTGATTTTCATCCACCTTGATCGCGCCCCAGTCGTTGACGGCAATCTGCGCCAGGTCGCTTCCGGCCGGGAAGGGCACGGGGTCAAAGCCGTAGGCGACGAGCACAAGATCGGCAGGCAAAACAAACTCCGAACCTTTCACCGCGCGCGGCTTGCGCCGGCCTGACGAATCCGGCTCGCCCAGTTCCATCTTCACGCAGCGCACTGCCGTGACCGCCCCCTGGGCATTGCCCTCGAGGGCGAGCGGATTGGTCAGGAACATGAACCTGGCGCCTTCCTCCAGTGCGTTCGCATATTCCTTGCGGCTGCCGGGCATGTTCTCAAGGTCACGCCGATACGCGCACACCGTCTCCGCCGCGCCGCATCGCAGGGCGGTGCGCAAACAATCCATGGAGGAGTCGCCACCGCCGAGAACGACGACACGCTTGCCCTTCACGTCCACAGGCGGCAGGTCAAGCGCGATGGGCGCGTTCTTCTGCGCCAGGAAAGGCAGGCCCTGATGAACGCCTTTCAAATCTGCGCCCGGAACGTCCAGCGGTTTTGGCTTGAGGGCGCCGATGCCGAGAAACACGGCGTTGAATTCCCGCAGCAGGCCGCCGATGTCCATGTCCTTCCCGACCGTCACGCCGACTTTGAACTCGACGCCCTGCTGCCGCAGGATGTTGACGCGGCGTTCTACCACGGCCTTCTCCAGCTTGAAGGCGGGAATGCCGAACATGAGCAATCCGCCCGGCAGAAGTTGCGATTCAAAAACCGTCACCGCGTAGCCGAGCTTCGCGAGTTCGTCGGCGCACGCCAGCCCGCCCGGGCCTGCGCCCACCACCGCCACACGCAACCCGTTCGCCGGCGGCCGTTCACTCGTCACCGCCCCATGCGACAGCGCATACTCGTTGATGAACTTTTCAATGGCACCGATGCAGATGGATTGCTCCGGGCCGTTCAGCACACATGAGCCTTCGCACAGCCGCTCCTGCGGACACACACGCGGGCAAATCTCCGGCATGTTGCTCGTTGCCCGGCAAACTTCCGCTGCTTCAAGAAAGTGTCCATCGGCTGCAAGTGCCAGCCACTCGGGGATGTGATTGTGGAGCGGGCAGCCCTGCACACAGGCCGGTGAAGCGCATTGCACGCACCGCCTGGCCTGCTCGCGAACGGTGGCTTCGTCGAAGAGGGAATAAATTTCGTGAAAGTCCGTGATGCGCTCAGATGCCGGTCGCTTCGGCGGATTGTGCCGCTCGATCTCCCGCCACGCGTGCCGGGCCTGACCTGTGTGTCTGGGATGCTTGCTCACTGGCGCGGCCCCTTTGTTCTTCCGGTTGGAAACCCGATGGCAAAGCCTTCCAGCAAGGCGAGCCGCGAACCGCAGACAACGGACGCGAATGATTCACAGCCAGCCTTTGAAAATATGTCGGATTTACACATGACAATTAACGGCTATCGGACACAAACGCCGGGTAAAAGACCAGATTGAATCGCACAGCGTCCAGAATGCAAATTCCTGCCAGTGGGTGTTGAAACCGCCCCCTGCATAGGTGCCGATGACGGCGGCTACCGCTTTTGGAAACGGCAGCATAAATGGCAGGCCCCCATTTGTTGATCCAAGTGCAATGAGAGTTTTCGTTTATGGTTTCAGGGTTTCCGCGCTGGCGTGCGCAGGGAGGGTGATGACGGATGTTGAGACATTTGCCACGCCATGTGACATGCTGCGACCGCTGATCATGAAGACCACACTTCAACCAATTAGAAAAGGACTCTCCGCCCCGTCACTGTTCTGGACCGCCGTGCTTGCCTGCGTGCTGTGCGCTCGGTCCTCCGGCGCGACCACGCTCGCGCCGGCGACAGTCATCTCGCTGGATGGTGAGTGGTTGCTGGCGACCGATCCGAAAGACGAAGGCAGTTCGCACCAGTGGTGGCAGCGCCCGTGCAGCGCAGCGAAAGCGACGAGGGTGCCTTGGATCATCCAGGATGTTTTCCCGGGCTATCACGGCGTCGCTTGGTATTGGCGCGAGTTTGCAGCGCCAGTGAAGAACCTGCATCCGCAAGGCCGATTCTTGCTCCGGTTTTGGGCGGTGGATTATCGGGCGGAGGTCTGGTTGAACGATGTGCGCATTGGTGAGCACGAGGGTGGCGAGACGCCGTTTGTGCTGGATGTGAGCGACTCAATTCGCGCTGGCGCAAGCAACCTGCTCACGGTGCGCGTGTTGAACCCGACACACGAACGCATTGACGGGATGGTGTTGAAGGAGACGCCCAAGCAGGCCCGCTCGATTCCCTACCGTGCCGGCGACGCCTACAACCATGGCGGCATCACCGGCTCGGTCGAGCTGCTCGCCGTGCCGGCGGTGCGCGTGGAAGATTTGTTCGCGCGAACGGAACTGAAGGCCGGAACGATCAAGATTCGGGCCAACGTGCGCAACGCGGCAAAAACGGCGGTGCGCGGCCGTGTGGAGTTCACAGTCGCACCAGCGATGAGCGGCGAGTCGCTTCGTCTGACGGCGGTTGAGCGTGAGCTGGCACCGGGCGACACGACGGTCGAGGCCGAAGTGAAGCTCGATCAGCCGCGGCTGTGGGATCTCAACGATCCGTTCCTCTATCGTGTCACCGCACGAGTTGGCGACAGCGAGCAATCGGTGCGTTGCGGCTTCCGTGAGTTTCGGTTCGAGAACGGGTTCTTCCGCCTCAACGGCCGCCGGCTGCTTCTCCGTTCGACGCACACATGCAATCACTTCCCCGTCGGCCTGAAGCTGCCGCCCGATCCCGACATGGCCCGGCGCGACCTGCTCGACCTGAAGGTGATGGGTTTCAACATGGTCCGGTTCATCTGGGGCGGAGCGGAGCGTTATCAGCTCGACCTGTGCGACGAGATCGGCCTGATGGTCTATGAGGAATCGTTTGCGTCGTGGCCGATGCAGGATTCGCCGAAACTGGCCGGGCGCTGGGAACATTCCATCACGGAGTTGATCCGCCGAGATCGCAATCATCCGAGCGTGGTGATCTGGGGATTGCTCAACGAGGTCAAGGATACCCCGCACTTCCGACTGGCGGCCGCCTCGTTGCCGCTAGTCCACAGGTTCGATGAAACGCGCATGGTATTCCTGAACAGCGGCCGATGGGATTTGGCGGGCGTGAACAACGAAGTGTTCTCCAAGCTGGACATCTGGCACGGCCCGGACGGCCGCGAGCCGTGGGTGGCGTTCAACCCGTCCGCGCAGCCGGTCGAGACCACGTTCAAATTCACCTGGCCGGCCCGCCGGGTGGTGCTACATCCGGGGCCTCATGGAGAATACAGCGTGGTTCGCTGGACGGCGCCCGCAGCGGACCGCTACGCCATCGCCACCACATTCACAGGTTTGGCGAAGGCTACGACCGACGTGCATATCCTCCACAATGGCAGGCCGCTGCTCGACGCAACGCTTAACATCGGGAGCAGCCCGAACACATCCAGGCATGCGAGCGGGCTGGCGCTGTCCAAGCTGTCCAAGGGCGACACGGTTGATTTCGTGGTCGGCTGGGGAAACGCCAGCTACGGCAGCGACAGCACCGCGTTGACGGCAACGCTCAAGTCCAGTGACGACCGCACATTCGATCTGGCCGCCAATTTTCCCCGCGAGAAGAATCCAGCCGGGCCGTGGTCGTGCGGCTGGCTCGCCCCGGGCGAGAAACCCAACGCAGCCTCGTTCACCCTCTACACTGAGTCAGGGCACAAAACGCGACCGCGTTTGGGCAGCCTCGCCAATCCAGGCTCCTTGCAGTGGCAGGACGTGGTCGCCGACAAGCACACTTACCCGCGCGTGCCGCACACCGTCGGCACCATCCAGACGCTGCGCACCGCCGGTGGCGACCCGCTGCCGCTGTTTTTGTCCGAATACGGCATCGGCAGCGCGGTGGACCTGTGGCGCACGACGCGGCATTTTGAGCGGCTCGGCAAGACGGAGGTCGAGGACGCGCAGTTCTATCGCGACAAGCTCGACCGCTACCTCGCCGACTGGAAACAGTGGAAGCTCGATGAGTTGTATGCGCGACCGGAGGATTTCTTCACCGAGAGCCTGCGCAAGATGGCCGGCCAGCGCACGCTCGGCCTGAACGCGATTCGCGCCAACCCGAACATCGTCGGCTACAGCCTCACTGGGATGAACGACCACGTCAGTTGCGGCGAAGGGCTGACGACCACATTCCGCGAGTTGAAGCCCGGCACGGTGGACGCGATGTTTGAGGGCTTCGCCCCGCTGCGGCTGTGTTTGTTCGCCGAGCCGGTCAATGTTTATCGAGGCGCTCGTGTCCGCTTTGAGGCGGTCCTTGCCAACGAAGACGCGCTCGCGCCGGGCGAGTATCCGGTGCGGCTGCTTGTGGCGGGCCCGCAGAACCAGCGCATCTTCGAGAAGACCGTGAACGCGACCATCACGAAGGAAGCACCGTTTGCTGTGCCAGTCTTCGGCGAAGACGTGGTCGTGAATGGCCCGTCGGGGCGATACCGGTTCCTCGCTTCGTTCGAGCGTGGCGGTGCGGCGACAGGTGGCGAGACCGAGTTTTACGTCGCCGACGCGGCCGAGGTGCCCGCAGCCAAAACGGAAGTGACGCTTTGCGGCGAAGACGCCGCGGTATCGAAATGGCTGGCCGATCGCGGCATTCGCTGCCGGAAACTGGCCGGCAGCGAACCGTCGCAGCACGAAGTGATTCTCGTCTCCAAAGCGCCGGCGGCGTTTGATGAACTGTGGAGACGAGTTCAGCGTGGAGCGACCGCGATCTTCCTGTCGCCCGAGGTTCTGAAAAAAGGTGATGAGCCGCTCGGCTGGCTGCCGCTGGCGAACAAGGGAACGGTTGCTGACTTGAAGATTTGGGGCGGGCTTTATTTGAAAGACGAGTGGGCCAAGCGTCATCCGATTTTTGACGGCCTGCCGAGCGGCGGGCTGATGGATTACACCTTTTATCGCGAGATCATTCCGGGCACGGCGCTGTCCGGTCAGGATACGCCCGCCGAAGCCGTGGCCGGCGCGATCAAGGCATCGCAGGATTACTCATCGGGACTGATGGTGGCGGTTTACGAATCGGGCGCCGGCCGGTTCATCCTGAACACGCTGCTGATCCGCGAGAACCTGCGCACGAATCCTGTCGCCGACCGTTTGCTGTTAAACTTGATCCACTACGCCGACAGTCTCACAAAAACACCAAGGAGATGAGAATGAGATGCATACTGTCGGCTGCTTTCATCGCAACGGCGGCACTATCCCCGTCGCCGAGCTTCTGTGACGCAATCTGCTCAACTACGCCGCAGACCAGTCCAAATGATGCCGCAGCCATGAAATCGCACCTGTGAAAACATCCCCAAGACCATTATTCGCCGCAAGGCCGCCGTCCATTGGATGGCTCGGCCGTTTCATCATCACATTCGCCATCGCCTGCCTGTCTCCGAACGTGACGCTGGCCCAGCAGACCCGCGCAACACGCCCGGAGGTCATGGCGGTTTATTACCCGCACTGGCACATCTACGACCACGGCAACGCATGGAAAGGCGACGGCTGGACTGAATGGGAGGGATTGAAAGCGGCGGTTCCACGTTTTCCCGGACACGAGCAGCCGAAGAAACCGTCGTGGGGTTATTTCGACGAGAGCGACCCGAAATGGGCTGCGCGGGAAATCGACCTGGCCGCTGACCACGGGATCACGGTGTTCCTCTACGACTGGTATTGGTATGGCGGTGTTAAAAACATGGAAGAGGCGCTGGAAAACGGCTTCCTGCTCGCCACAAACCGCAGTCGCATGAAGTTCGCCCTGATGTGGGCCAACCACGACCGGCGCGACCAGTTCTGTCCGGAGTTCGGGACACCGCGAACCGTCTGGCTTCCGTCGCGCCATTCACCACACGACCTGGCGCGGATGGTTGACTACTGCATCGCACGTTATTTCCGGCAACCAAACTACTGGCGGGTAAATGGCGAACTTTTCTTCAGCGTCTTCGATGCGGAGAAATTCGTGAAGCAACTTGGTGGTCCACAAGAGACCCGTGCGCTGCTCAAGGAGATGGATGCCCGCCTGCGCAAGGCGAATCTGCCGCCGATGCACTGGAACGCAATGGTGTCGAGCCCTGCTGCAGCGGCCCTGATGGAACAGGCAGGCTTCCGCAGCACCAGCCGCTACAACGTCATCACCGCCCGGAAGGTCCGGCCTGACTTCACCGAACGTTACGAAGATGTCATGGACGCTCATCGGGCGCATTGGGAGGCAATGACGGCCTCGCCACTGGTGAACCTTCCGGTGGTAACGATGGGATGGGATTCCACACCTCGATGCCGTCCGGAAGTGGCGTGGCCATTCAAGAAGTCGGAATATCCCTACGGACCGGTGGTCGTCGGCAATACGCCAGAGCGCTTCGAGGAACTGTTGCGCGACGCCGCCCGGCACGTGGAGCGCGACCCGCGCAAGCCGTTCGGCGTCCTGATCAACGCGTGGAACGAATGGACCGAAGGCGGCTACCTGCTTCCTGAGGAACGAACTGGAACGGCATACCTTGAAGCGATCCAAAAAACATTTGGCAACTCAAGCCGGTGAAACCAGACATATCCCGTGAGAAACGGTTCACTCGCCCCCCAGCCCTTCAGCCCCACGGGCAACCAACCTCTCTTCTTCAAGGCGGTCCATGCCTTGGCTGTAATTGCAACCGGCGTTGCAAACGCGCGGCTGAAGGAGAGCCACCGGTGCGGTGAACTTTGGGCGACCGTTCGAGCCGCCAACACGCCCGGCGTTCATTGACTTGCCCAACTGCGGATTCGACGCGCGTGCAGGGCACCGAACAAGCCGGCCCGTCAAACTCGGGGGGATCCTGGCTTCAGATATGGCTTCAATGCCTCGAAGCGGAATTCAATCTCCGCAATCTCCTCCTTCGTCAGTTGCAGTTCCGAAAAGATGGGCTTCGCAGGAATGGCGTTGCCGCGCCCGTATTGACGCGAGACCATCGTCTTGAACACGCCGCGCTTCTTCCAAATGTATAGCTGGAAGCCACGCAGTCCGCCGCCTGGAAGATGGTCGCCCAGGTTCGTCATCAACAGGAACTTGGCATAAGCGTCCCGCAGGGCCGCCGGGTCCGACCCGCTTTGCTGAAGTTCCCAGATCCGGGTGAGGAGGTCTGCGTAAACCGCGCGCTCGGTGATCAACCCTTCTGTGCCGAGGTGCGACTCATAAAGCCAGCCAAGCCCGCCGCGGGCGCTGAACACGCGACGAATTGGCGGCCGCGCGGCCACCAAGGCCCGTGTGCGGGCGATGATGGGACCGGCCTCCTCCTTGACGTAGCCGAAATGCGGGAACTCCTTGGCCAGTTCGATCAACAACGCCACCGAGGGAGGCTGTCCTTTGTAGGCGACGCCGCCGGTGGTCTGGATGATCACGGGCCGCTTCGCGACCGCCGCCAGCGC